>NZ_LZPK01000365.1:0-13412 GCF_001729375.1 Methanosarcina sp. A14
ATTCCTAAATATTCCTAAATGTTTCTAAATGTTTCTAAATGTTTCCATTTGTACTCTATTTTTCGATATTTTCTGCGGGAGGCTTACGCTTCAATGAGTCAATGTACCTCTATGGGTTCTTATTATCTCATAATATAAATATTAATAGTCATTGACAGATAGGTTAAGCAATTCAAAGCTTATGCCACTGTATTCTTAACGTGAAGTAAACTTATCTAGAATTGTTTTATTGTCACTATCTTTTTTCTGGTATATTAGAGTCCATAATTACGAAGGCTCATAAAACAAAAACTTTATATGCAAATTTTACGTACTTCTTCCAGGCAGCATTGTACATAGATGAACATCATCTTTCCCGTGGCGTAAAATCACGGTGAAATACTTTAAAATAGATTTTCAGATTCTCAAAATGACTTTAATAAATAGCTTGAGAATTCAAATTCTTTTCAACTTTAATTATTTCCTTCTAGATTTATCAAACTGTTAAAATATTACCCTGAATTCGAGATGAGTTTATTGACTGATAAAAAGTTATTAATGGGTAATGAAGCCATTGCACTTGGAGCTATGGAAGCCGGCGTCCAGGTGGTTACAGGGTATCCCGGAACACCCTCGACCGAAGCTCTGGAGACAATTGCCCGGTATGCAAACAGGTGTGGAATCTATACCGAGTGGTCCAGCAACGAAAAAGTTGCACTTGAAACGGCCGCTGGAGCAGCTTATTCCGGGGCAAAAGCGCTTGTGACCATGAAACAGGTAGGGCTAAACGTTGCATCCGACCCTCTTATGAGCCTGAGCTATATTGGGGTAAAAGGAGCTCTTGTCCTGCTCGTTGCCGATGATCCCGGGCCTCATTCTTCCCAGACTGAACAGGATACTCGGGCTTTCGGGCACTTTGCAAATATTCCTGTCCTTGACCCGGCAACCCCTCAGGAAGCCTACGAACTGACAAAGCTTGCTTTTGAGCTTTCGCATGAGTTCGAAATTCCTATTATCCTGAGAACCACCACTCGGGTCTCACACAGCTGCGGGGATGTCGTGGTCGAAGCTGCAGAACCTGTTCCGGTTGAAGCCATTGAGGAGGGTTTTGTAAAGGATAGGCGCTGGACAATCTTTCCGAAGCTTACTGCCGAACGGCACCCCTGGCTTGAAAGTGTGCAGGAAAAGCTTTCCGAACGCTTTTCCGAGCTTTCCTTCAATTCGGTAGCGGGATCGGGAAAAATCGGGATTATTGCTTCAGGCGTTTCAGCCCTTTACGTAAAGGAGGCTATCGAAGCTGTTAGGGGTTTTGAAGAGTTGTTTACACTCTTCAGGGTAGGGACAGTATATCCGTTTCCGGAAAAGGCAGCTCTTTCTTTCCTGAAAGGCATTGACCGGCTGCTCGTTGCCGAGGAGCTTGACCCTTACCTAGAAGAACAGGCGCTCCAACTTATAGGAAAAGCACATCTGCCTGTTGATGTTTATGGAAAGAAGAACGGCTTTTTCCCTGTGAGCGGGGAATACAATGTGGATATTGTTATTGACAGCCTCAACCGCGCACTTGCAGCGTATGGAGAGAGTTTACGCCTTTCTCATGCTTCTCCTGCCGTCTCAAGAGAAAAGCTTCCTCCTCTTCCAATTCGGGCCCCTGCTCTCTGTGCCGGTTGTATGCACAGAGCCGTTTTTTACGCTTTCAAGCAGGCTGCAAAACAGCTTAAAAAAGAGTCTCAAACTGATACGATTTTCTCAGGGGACATTGGCTGCTACACCCTTGGAAATGCTTATCCCCTTAACATGGTCGATACCTGCCTCTGCATGGGTGCAGGGATAAGCCTTGCAGGAGGGCTCTACCATACGAACCCGAAGACAAAACAGGTGGCCTTTATCGGTGATTCTACTTTTTTCCACTCAGGTATTCCTGCAGTGATAAACGCTGTCTATAACGGAGCTAACATCACCCTTGCAGTGCTTGACAACCGTACAACTGCAATGACAGGACACCAACCCCATCCTGGCGTAGGCATAACCGCACTCGGAAATGTTTCAAAAGCTATTGATATTGCAGACGTAGTTCGGAGCTGCGGGGTTGAGTACGTAAAGATAGTAAATACTGTAGACCCGGACAGCCTTGAGAGCTGCATAAAAGCCGCAAAGGAAGCCATGAATTTCAATGGACCGTCGGTTCTGGTCTTCAAAGGCAAGTGTGTAGGGATTACAAAACCAGACAAATATTACAAAATAAATCCTGAAGCCTGCACAGGCTGTGGTTTCTGTATAAAAGAACTCGGCTGCCCTGTAATTAACCTTGATGGGGATAAGCCTGTCATACAGGACAACTGCAGCGGCTGCGGGCTCTGTGCACAGATCTGCCCTTCAGAAGCCATCTGTATAGGAGGCGTAAAGCTGTGAAATATGATATTCTTATTGTAGGCGTTGGTGGGCAGGGTGTTGTGCTTGCTTCCCGCTTGCTTGCACTCGCTGCGATGAAAGCCGGATTCCACGTAAGCACTGCCGAAACCATAGGCATGTCTCAAAGGGAAGGTTCGGTTAGCAGCCATATAAGGATAGGAGACAAAGTTTCCGGGTCACTTATTCCCATTGGACAGGCAGACCTGCTTTTAGGCCTGGAACCTGCAGAAACCGTACGAAACCTGCCTTTTCTTAAGGAGGGCGGAAAGGTTCTGGTAAATACCCATGCTATCCCACCGGCATCAAGGCCGCCTGGAAGCCCTGAGTATGACCCTGCAGCTTTGCTCTCATTTTTGCGTGCATACTACCCTGATATTCTCTGCTCCGATTTTACGGAACTTGCAGACAAGGTAGGGACATACAGGGCTGCAAACGTTGCAATGCTTGGAGCGGCTGCAGGCGCACGAGTATTACCTTTTCAGGAAGAAATTCTAAAGGCAGTACTGGATGCCGAAATCCCTGAAAAATACAGGGCTGTAAACGATGCCGCATTCGAGCGTGCAAGGAAATGTATTAGATCTGTCTCCGGCACCTGAACTGGGGAGCAGAAGGTGAAATGACATGTATGAAGCATCCACTGAAGCTGAACTTGATCCCAATGTACAGCTTTACCATCCCAAAATCTCGGAAGAAGATACCTTTGCAAAATTGAAGGCACTGCTGAAGCGCGTAGTTGAAAATAGTCCTTTTTACCAGAAAAAGTTCAGGGAAGCAAATGTCGATATCGAGGACATAAGGTCGCTTGATGACCTGAAACTTCTTCCCTTTACGAATAAAGAAGAACTCAGGGACGCTTACCCTCTTGGGTTACAGTCCGTGCCTGACTCGGAAGTCGTAAGGATCCATTCCTCGTCCGGGACTACAGGAAAACCCATAATTATTCCTTACACCCGAAAAGATGTGGATGTCTGGGCCGAGATGATGATGCGCTGCTACATGCTGGCAGGCCTTACCAATCAGGACAGGATCCAGATTACTCCAGGGTACGGGCTCTGGACTGCGGGAATAGGGTTCCAGCTTGGGGCTGAACGCCTGGGAGCAATGGCCATACCTACAGGCCCGGGAAATACCGAAAAACAGCTCGAACTGTTTGTTGACCTGAAGTCCACAGCCCTTGCAAGCACTTCTTCTTATGCGCTTTTGCTTGCCGAAGAAATTGAAAAGCGTGGGCTTAAGTCCCAGATTCAGCTCAGAAAAGGCATTATAGGTTCGGAGCGCTGGAGTGAAAAGATGCGCAGCCGAATCGAAACTGAGCTGGGAATCGAGACTTTTGATATTTACGGGCTGACCGAGATCTACGGTCCAGGAATCGGCCTTGATTGTTCTTTCCATGAGGGTATGCATTACTGGTCCGACTACCTGCTCTTTGAGGTAATCGATCCCATTACGGGCGAGAAGCTTCCTGACGGCACGCTTGGAGAACTTGTAATCACGACTCTTACAAAAGAAGGAGCTCCCCTCATCCGCTACAGGACAAGGGACCTGACCCGGATAATTCCTGGACTCTGTAAATGCGGTTGTCCTTTCCCGAGAATTGACAGGATACTTGGCAGGTCAGACGACCGCATAAAGTTCAAGGCTGTAAATATTTATCCAGGCCAGATCGAAGACCTTGTCCAGAGGATTCCTGGTGTAAGTAGCGAATACCAGATCCTTCTTACCCGTAAGGACGGAAGGGACAGCATGATTTTCAAGGTCGAGATCGAAGGCGCAGAAGATCCTTCAAAGAAAGCAAAAACCGAAAAAGCTCTCAAAAAAGCCTTCAAGGACTTTATAGGTGTAACCGTGGACGTTGTGGGTGTAAAGATCGGAGAACTTCCCCGCAGTATGAAAAAGACAAAAAGAGTAATTGATGAAAGGGAACTGTGAAATCCCCTTTTGACCTTTCATCCCTAATTTCTTCTTTTATTTAACCCATATTTTACTTGTTTTTTATCAAGTACTTTTCACTTGTTTTTTATCAGTCAACTTTTCAATCGTTTTCTATCAACCCATTTTTCACTTGTTTTTATCAGTCAACTTTTCAATCGTTTTCTATCAACCCACTTTTCACTTGTTTGTTCCTTATTCATTTTTACTTGCTTTTCTCATCAACCGACTAATTCCTTAACTGTCATTATTTTTTACTCGGCATTTTACGGCTTATTCGATTTTATCTCCCTCTGTACGGGATAATTTTCCAGTATCCTTCTTTTCTTTTTCAAGATCGGTTTTGTATACAATAGTCCTGTAAGGGTACGGAATTTCTATGCCTTCCTTATCAAAACGCTTTTTAATAGCTTCCCTGATTTCGCATCCTGAACTGTACGCAACACTCCTGTCTTTAAACCAGACATTCATGCGGAGATTTACGGAAGACTCCCCCAGTTCGACAACATTTACTTTAACTTCTCCTCTCTCCCTGAAGTCCGGATCAACAGGATGAAGCACAGGGGGGTCAATAAATCCCATTTTAAGCGTTTCGGATTTGATTAAGCTGGGTTTTACAACGCTATATTGAACTTCTTGAGGGGGCATTACATTGGGATGTTTTCGGGCTTCTTCGATCATGATCTTTCTAGCCTGGTCAATGTCGGCATCATAGCTTATTCCGACGTCTATTGGCCAGATTACTGCAGGGTCTTCTATAGTCCAGTTAATTATCGCTTCATTGCTGATCATGGAATTTGGGATTATAAGCCGCCTGTTATCCCAGGTTATAATGACAGTGTGCCTGAGATTAAGATCCGTAACTTTTCCGTATTCATTCATAATATTAAGCCGATCTCCTACCCTGAAAGGTTGAAAAACGGCAAGGGAAATACCTGCGATTATATTGCTCAGTGTACTCTGGGCCGCAAAACCAATAACTATACCGGCAATCCCTGCCCCGGTAAATAGGGCAACCGAAAGGTTTTGAAGACTGGGAATGCTGTAAATAACAAGGGCAATCCCCATAAAATAGATTAATGCGACCACAATATGCCTGAACACCCTGAAGGATGTTGGGTCCATATGCAGCTTGCTACTTACTTTTGTGAAATGGCGTTCCAGAAGACGATTTACGTTCCGTGCAATAATGACAGTGATCAGGCCAATAAAAAGTATGAATATAAATGTACCGAAGTTATCTGAAAACCATGTAAGTGCCTTCTTTAAGCCTAAATCAAAATAAGACATATTCTCCACAAAAGAAGAGTTGTTATCGAGGGTTTCCATGCCATGATTGATTGGTAAGAAGCTTTAAATAAATATTGATTTAGAGAAAAATGGAAACTGTAAAAAAAGTATAGTTAGGCAAAGAAAGTTATCCCAGCCTGAATTTCAGGCAGTTTAAGCAAAAAAGAATTCCAAAAATTAGTAAACCAAAAAAGAGGTTTCGTGAACAGAAATTTCTTTTTCCATATTCTTTAAGGCTTTTTTGGTTCTGTTTATTATTTAATAAATAGTGAAGTTGAATATTAAATAAATGAAAGAAAGGAGTTACTTCCTTTCTTTGGCATACGCAACAATTGCGTCTTTAACTCCGTATTTAAATGCAATCACAACTGCAAGTCCCCATGCAAGTGGCCCTAAGAACAGATAGAGTATGCTCGTATTAACCAGCATTGTATCCAAAGCAAGCAAGATTACTATCAGATACAAGAAGCCTCTCAGAAGAGGAAGAAAGATGTCTATCTCTTCTGTACTAATACCTTTGAAAGCACTGGAAATATAGTCCATGACCACATCAATGGAGAGAAGTCCGATTATCAGGATCAAGATACCCGTAAAAAGGCGTGGCAAATACTGAGTAATATCTATAAATAGCTGAGTTATCATGGTCAACTGCAGGATATTGGATGCAGCCGCGAGAAATACCAGGTATCCAAATAGCCTGATCAGGCCTGATACGGTTCCTGAAACTGTCAGTCCTCCAGATTTGACTGAGGCTCCAAAAGCTGTTTCTTCGAATTTTTCATCTACTCCTGTTGAAATAAGTACTTTTTTTACCAGGTCGCTAATAAAGTCCACTACCAATAAACCAACAAGTAGCACTATGAAAGCGGATACCATGAGTGGAATATAGAGTATGATCATACTGATGAAATTATTCACCACCTCAATGTTCAGCAGGTCCAGAATGATCATAGCAAAGACGATGTAGATGAACCACCTGATTACGGCATCAAAAAAACCTACTGTACTCATCTGCGCTCGTTTTATCATTCCACCAATGATGGTTTTATCGACAAGGTCATCGAGTCCGATCTTATCCAGAAACCTTGCCCCGAGCTTTCCAAGAAAAGTTCCTACTATTTTTCCTACGATAATCAGTATGATTATCGCCACTAAAGTAGGAATGAATGCAATAAACTGATCAATTATATTGATAAAACTATTCGTAATTTCAGTTCCAACCAAATTAACCACTCCCTATATCTTTGTCCTAAAAATGACGATTTTTCCAGTTCCCCCAATTTTTGGAAAAACGTTTATATATTTAATTTATTATTATATCCAACGAATAATACATATATTTATCTGCAATTTGCCTGCAAGCGTTTAAAATGCTCTTTTTTAAATGTAAGTCCTATAAGTTTTAACACTCTTCAAACTGTGTTTCCAAACTGTGTTATAATTTCAAAATGGATATCCAGATAAAAAACATGCGCAGACTTAAATCAATGGAGTTTAATTACTGAATAATCTATTTTTATTAGAAGGTGAGGCAGAGAAATAAGCATGGTGACTTCTGGAAGAAGAGGATCACAAATTGGGCTTGCACCCGGATCACTTGTCCATGTTGGAGAAAAGAAGGTAGAAAAGGTAGTAATCCGGGTCCTGGCCTATAACAGTGAAAAGCTTGTAGAAAGAAAATTGGAGAAGGTTGAAGAGTGTCTGGAATTTAAAGACAAGTCCGATCTCAATTTCTGGATAAATGTGGATGGGTTGGATAGGGTAGATATCATAGGAAAGCTCGGAAGCTATTTCAATATCCATCCTCTTACCCTTGAAGATGTACTCAATACACGGCAGCGGCCCAAGACTGAAGATTATGATTCATATATTTATTCGGTTTTAAAAATGATTTTCTTTGATAAGGAAAATAAAGAGATCACCGTAGACCAGGTAAGCATTATCATCGGCCCTAATTATGTCCTCTCCTTTCAGGAAAGGGAGGGGGACGTTTTTGACATGGTGCGAGAGAGGTTTAAAAATCCGGCTTCTCGCCTGCGGAAAAGCGGGGTGGATTATCTTGCCTACGGCCTTATTGATGCTGTTATCGATAACTATTTTTTAATCCTTGAGCATTTTGGTGATAAAATCGAATACCTTGAAGAAGGGCTGGTATTACATCCAAGGCCTGAGACCCTCAAGACTATTCAAAAGTATAAAAGGGATATGATTACCCTTCGTAAATCCATCTGGCCTCTTCGGGAGTTGATAAATGGTTTGCAGAGGGTTGAGTCTGATCTTATTAAAGAGACTACCAGAGTTTACCTTAGAGATGTTTATGACCATACCATCCAGGTAATAGATACCGTCGAAGATTTCCGGGATATTTTATCTTCAATGGTTGATATCTATCTCTCCAGCATAAGCTTCAGGATGAATGAAGTTATGGAAGTCCTGACGGTCATAGCAACGATTTTCATTCCCCTTACTTTCATATCAGGCGTTTACGGAATGAATTTCAAATACATGCCTGAACTCAACTGGCGCTGGGGCTATCCGACAGTAATGTTTGCAATGATCCTTCTAGCAGTCAGCATGTTTATCTATTTTAAGAAACGGAAATGGGTTTGACTTTCTTTTTTCCTGGAGGCTTTTTCTTTTTGTCTCCTATTCCATTAAGCTTTTTATCCTTTTTTATCCCTGTTTATCTTTTCTTTTGCTTCTCTTCTCCAACTCTCTTTTTTCAGCTTTTCCTTCAGCTTTCTTTTTTTCAGCTTTTCTTCTCCAACTCTCTTTTTTTCAGCTTTCCATCTTTCCTTTGTTTTCTCTCCTTTGTTTTTCTCCTTTGTTTTTCTCCTTTGTTTTCTCTCTTGACTTTTAATCTGTGTTTCTTTTGATTCAGAAAAGTTATTTAAAGGCAAAATTTTTATAATGTAATACATCCATATTAAGAAATTTAAACAGTTCTTTAAAAAGTATTAGTTTTCGGGATATTATGTACGGCCGTTATAATCCCCCTTTTTCAGTTGAACAGGAAGGAATTGCCATTTCCGTGGAAAACACCGGAAAGCAGTGGATATACAGAAGGACGCTCGGAACGGAAAATGTAGAGAAAATTATTCTTGGAGATGAAAAGTGTCTGATTATAAATCCGGTAGAGCCCTTAAACACTCCTAAAGAAATTACTCCAAACCTGCTTATAGAGTTTGAGAAAACCCTGTTGCTTGCGGGAGGAGCAAAAAGGAAGATTTTTCTGACTTTTCCTATAGAGATAGGTGTTTTTATCGCGGATAAAGGAGAAAAAAATCTTCAGCTTCTTGATGTGCTGAGCCTGGTGAGACAGAAGTTTACTCTTTATGGAGAGGTTTCAAACGGAGTTATCTGTAAGCACTGGAAAAGCCAGATATATTCAATTTCTCCTTCCCCTAACCCTCTACAGGAAGGGATTATTGAACTGACTCTTCGAAATACCTCTTCAGATTGGGCTTCGATCTCAAAAGTAGTTTTCAGTGCATACGGCATGAAACTTTACTATGCTGGTGATGTTTTTATGCGAGCACGTATGGACGTCCTCAACAGAAACACAGCTGAAACAGGTTTTGAGCTGCAGCGTCTTAGCGGGGAGCTAAAGAGCAGTCCTCTGAAAGATTTTAAATCCAGGAAAGAAGCTTTTGGAGTCTATAGTCTTCAGAAGCTTGGTTTTGTACCCCTTAAATTTTACATGGGGTGGGGATTTTGATTATGGATCTTGATTTCCTTGACAACAACCTGCCTATCTTCGATGGTACCGTAACTCTGGGGTCTGTGCTAAAGTTTATACTCATTCTTTCTTTTTCAACCTTCCTTGTCAAAATTCTTTCACTTTATCTGCGCAGGTCTCTCAAAGATAAGGTCAGTAAGGATGCGGGTGAGACTATCATCAAAATTCTTTACTATGGCATACTTACTACTGTGTTTTTTTCTAACCTACGTTTAATAGGAATTAATCCTTCAGGGTTCCTGCTGGCAGGAGGAGTAGCAGGTATTGTCCTTGGTTTTGCAAGCCAAAACATTGTGGGAAATCTGATTTCGGGGTTTTTCCTCATGGTCGAAAGGCCCATAAAAATAGGGGACCAGGTTCAAATCAGTGATGTGTCGGGTTATGTCATAGATATCCGAATAATCTCTACTCTTATACGGACCTATGACGGACTTCTTGTTCGCATCCCCAACCAGCAGGTCTTTACAACAAATATCACAAATATTGTAGAGCATCCTGTCCGAAGGTTTGAACACACAATCAGGATTCGTTATAGTGATGATGCTAATGCCGCAATCTTTCTTATCAAAGACCTTATTGACAAAGAACCCTTTGCTCTCCTTAACCCGTCTCCTTCGGTTTTTGTAAACGACCTTGGAGACAGTTCGGTAAATATTACTGTAAGGATCTGGGCGCCTGTAAATGAGTGGTTCGGGATAAAAACCAGAATTCTATGGGATATAAAACAGACTCTGGAAGAAAATGGCATAGAGATTCCTTTACCGCAGCGTGTAGTTCATATTCAGACCGATTCAAAAAAAGTTCCTGAAAAAATGGCACAGGTGCCGGAAAAAGAAATCGATAGTGTACTGAATTACGAAGAAAGAGTTTTAGCCTGAATAAACCTGTTACTGAATAAACCTGTTACTGAATAAACCTGTTACTGAATGAATCTGCTACCGAATAAACTTGTTACTGAATAAACCTGCTACTGAATAAACCTATTACACAGACAGGTTTACTCAAATATTTTTAGATTTTCGGAATAAAAACGAGTTGCAACCGAAATAAAGCCTATTATTATTAATGAAACCAATGAGATTAATGAAACCAATGAGATTAAAGAAATCAATGAGATTAATGAAACCAATGAGATTAAAGAAATCAATGAGATTAATGAACCAACGAGATTAAAGAAATCAATGAGATTAACAAAATCAATGGTCATTAAATCAACTCTGATAGAAGAATAATAACAGAGAAATATTTTGATATTACACCAGGGGATAGAGGTCTTATGAAATTGAAAAATGACGTAGAAAGTGAATATACTTCCGAAGTGCTTGATTCCAGTAAGGTTCCAACAGAATGGAACGATGCATATCTTTTCAGCAGCAGAGAAGAGGCTTCAAAAGAGCTCGATAGACTAAAAAATGGGCCAAAAGAGATAAACGAAACTTTCCGCTCGAAATTTGAAAAATTGTCAGGGCCTGTTATGCTTGAGTATCTAGAAACCGAAAAAGCTTATTCAAAATCGATTGATGTTCTGTATACTTATGCATACACTCAACTCAGTAAAAATGTGAATGAATCGTTTCTTATTTCTCTGCTTGGAAGCGTTCAGGATCTGCTTACTGAATATAAGAAAGCTACAGCCTTTGCAACCGTAAAATTGACCTCGCTCGGGAAGGATGAATGGGACAGGCTCTTTTCCGAAGAACCCGGACTTGAGGCTTACAGGGCCTATCTTGAAGCTAACTATATGAGATTTATAGAGCACAAGCCAAGGGATGAGGCCCAGGCTGCATATCTTGCAGAACTTGAAAACCAGCGCATGAAACTGGAAACTGAAGCACTTTCCGAAATCACGAATACGGTTACAAAGGCGGGAGAAATCACGCTTGAGAACGGAGAGAAATTTTCTGTCAATTCTCAGTCCTACAGTACTTTACTATCAACAGATCCGAGCCGGGAAAACAGGAAAAACTGTTATGATAAGAGGTTCTACCACCTGATTAGTGAATCCGATTCCATGGCGTCCCTCTATTCCAAAAAAGCCCAGCTTGATGACCTTGTTGCCAGAGAGTTGAATTATACGGATTTCTATGACTACAGCCTTTATAACCTCTATCTTACCCATGCTCAGGTTGATGACATGAATACTGTTTTCAAGCAGAAGAAAGAGGTTTTTGAGGCTTACAATGAGTTCAGAAAGAATAAGCTCGGGCTTAACGTGCTCAAACCATATGACCTTATTCTGCAGCTGACGAACCAGCCTGGGAAGAAATATGCTTACATAGATGCTCTACGAGAGGTTCAGAAATCCTATTCGAGAATGGACCCTAATTTCAAAGAAATCTTTTTGAAAATGGTAACTGGCAGTTTCATAGATGTGTATCCTGACCCTGATCATGGAAAACAGCCAGGGGGTTATTGTACCGATTCCTGCGCACTGAAAGCTCCGCCTCTGATCTTTATGAACTATGACGGCCTTATCAGAGACCAGAAAACTTTAACCCACGAGATGGGACATGCCATTAATTTCTACCTCATGGGCAATTCCGTAGACTATCTTTACTGTACAGGTACGATCTACGAAATGGAAATTCCTTCCACTTTTAATGAAGAGCTCTTTGTTGATTACATTGTCGAAAACTCGGATAGGGATACCGCAGTTGCAGTCCTTTCCCAGCAGATCGATGATTACCAGAACTTCTTTACCAGGCAGCCCTTGATTACGGAATTCGAATATAAAGCACACCGGCTCTGCGCAGAAAAAGAAACGGTAAGCGGAGCAGAATTTAATGCTATCTGGACCGACTTTTCTAAAGAATACAGGAGCCGCTCAGTTGATTATTACCCTGAAGATTCCGCAGAATGGACTTATATCAACCATATTTACCTGACAAGCAACTACTATACCTTCAACTACGCGGTTTCAAAGGCAATAACCCTTGCTCTCTTCAAACAGTACAGGGAAGAGCCAGATGCTTTTAACAAAAACTATGTCGCGTATCTCTCGGCAGGCTCGACAATGCCTCCAGAAGAAAAACTCAAGGAATACTTCGGGATCAAAATCGACAGGCAGCTCTTTGAAGATGCAATGGACGTTGTTGAGTTGAGGATTCAAGAATTGTATAAACTGGCAAGGGAAGAATAAGAAAGATTGTTAATGAGTTCTCCAATGTGCTGAATAAAAAGGTTAGTTACCAGGGAAAAAAAGCACATGGAGCTATATTATTTTTCTTAAGGTAAGAGAATTAGCCCATTATCTCACAAACAAGAAGGAAAAAATAGATTTTGTTAAGCCTGAATATGAAATTGAGAGAATTAATTCTTATGACGTAAAGCAAAAAATCCTGAGTATTTCTTATGTTGACTGGAAGAAGTTAGAATTTTCTAAAGGAACTTTACACTATATGAAGCAGAATGCCAAGTCAGATAACTCATTTACTTTTAACAGCCATGTTCTGGAAAGAGTGAATAAATGGGAAGCATTGGTTTCAAATTAAAAGTAAAAATATGTATACATTTTACTGAAAAATGTAAAAATACGTATGTTTTTACTGTAAAAGTAAAAAAGGTAAAATTTACAGTAAAATAGTAAAACGTCATCAAGAGAGATTGTAAAAGTCTGTAAAATTGGGTACAGGGAAGAAAAATTAAATTGAATTTCACAAAAAACTTAATTCTTTTCAAATTCTTTTTTTGTAAATATTGCTCATTAAATTCCAAAAAGAAAAAGAAATCGTTTTAAGTATTAAGTTATATCGGGACTTATGGTGTCAGGCAGTTGAAAGACCAAGAGGAGATTAATGCTCAATATCTTAGCGAAAATCCAGAAAAACGTATAAAGGCGTTAGATCAATTAACTAACTTTTCACAATTGTCAGATAAGCGACAGGCATGCAGTGACTTGATTAGGCTTATCATTAATCAGAACAATGACATGAAATCGCGGGCCTCTCAAACTCTTATAACTATATTTCCTGACGTGCCAGATAAACAAAAAATATGCAATGATTTGATTAGACTTATCAATGATCAAGATCGTAATGTGAGAACGTGCGCCGCTGAAACTCTTACG
>NZ_LZPK01000366.1:0-7691 GCF_001729375.1 Methanosarcina sp. A14
TAGTAAAGATGGCTATTGATATTGTTTTTTCGGAGCTGAATAGTTACCTTTTTTCTGTCATTTTATGCATTTTTAAATATTTTGTCCAAGAAATACTGATGAATCCGCAAATCCTCGGTTAATTCCGGATGGAAAGCAAGAGCCAGTACATTTCCCTGCTCTGCAGCAATAATCAGGTCATCAAGCCTGGAAAGCACACGAACCTCAGGCCCGCAGCTTACGATTCCGGGAGCCCTTATAAACACGCCGGTAAAAGGAGATTCAAGGATCTCGACATCAAGTTCGGCTTCAAAAGAATCCCTCTGCCTTCCGAATGCGTTTCTGTTGACCTTTGTATCCATAATTCCGAGCAATTCCTGGCTGGTTTTCTCAACCTGCTCGTCGCCTTCCTTTGAAAGCACAATCAAACCTGCACAGGTTCCAAGAATTGGAACTCCTCTTGCAGCTGCATCCTTAATTTCTTCTGCAATCCCCTCGCGGGCAAGCAACCTGCAAAGTGTGGTACTCTCCCCACCAGGAATCACAATTCCGCCGCACTCCGGGATAACACTCTTATGCTTTACTGCAACTACCTCTGCATCTATTCCTCTTTCCTTGAGGGCTTTCCTCAAAGCATCAATATGCTCAGAAACCGCTCCTTGAATAGCGATTACACCTATCTTCATGAAAAACACCATTTTACAGAATTAATTAAAATTAATTTATTATTTGTTAATCCGAAAATAAAAAATTGAATTGATTTATTCTTACAGGCCCGTAAGAAATAATCCATTTTTAAAAATTAAATTTTTAGCTCGCCTGAACGAAGTTAAATGCCAATTCTTCTAAAATTCCCGCTCAAGCGAGTTAAAAAGTAATCTAATTGTTCATAAATTATTCCGCTTGAGGGAGCGTAGCGACCGAAAAGGAGGCGTGCTGTTGCGATTACATCGCAACTTCCAGAAAACCTATGATTTTCTGTGCTCCCGAAGCGCAATTTGAGGTTACCAACCGCGCTCCTGAAGGGCTTCCTTTTCAGGGATCGTGTCTGCGCTGATGCCTTTCATGCCTGCACCCACGCCTTTTGA
Source organism: Methanosarcina sp. A14 (assembly GCF_001729375.1). Taxonomy (NCBI): domain Archaea; kingdom Methanobacteriati; phylum Methanobacteriota; class Methanomicrobia; order Methanosarcinales; family Methanosarcinaceae; genus Methanosarcina; species Methanosarcina sp. A14. Next base: position 1,068 of record NZ_LZPK01000366.1, read on the forward strand.
GATTTCTGCAAGCTTTGCAGGGTTGTCAAAGTTGTTTACGGCTTCAACAACGGCTTTTGCCATTTTCTCAGGGTTTTCGGCTTTGAAAATACCTGAACCTACAAAGACCCCGTCTGCACCAAGGCGCATCATGAGAGCGGCATCCGCAGGGGTTGCAACTCCGCCGGCTGCAAAGTTTACCACAGGCAGGCGCTGCATTTTTGAAGTTTCGACTACAAGTTCAATCGGAGCTTCAATTTCCCTTGAAACCATAATCAGCTCTTCTTTAGTCTTCCCGGCAAGGGCACGGATTTCGCCTTGAATCTGCTTCATGTGCTTAACTGCCTGGCTGACATCTCCGGTTCCAGCCTCTCCTTTAGTTCGGATCATGGCTGCCCCTTCGTTAATTCTCCTAAGAGCTTCTCCAAGGTTTCTGGCTCCACAGACAAAAGGCACGGTGAACTGCGTTTTGTCTATGTGGAAGTAGGGGTCGGCAGGAGTCAGGACTTCGGATTCGTCCACCATGTCAACACCCAGAGCTTCTAAAATTTCAGCTTCAACAAAGTGCCCGATCCTGGCTTTTGCCATTACAGGAATTGTAACCGTATCAATAATCTGCTGGACAATCTCAGGGTCAGCCATCCGGGCAACCCCACCCGCTTTCCTTATATCTGCAGGAACAGCCTGGAGGGCCATAACAGCAACTGCTCCGGCTTCTTCTGCGATCCTGGCCTGTTCCGGGTTTGTAACATCCATGATTACACCCCCTTTCTGCATTCTTGCAAAGCCCCTTTTGATAAGTTCGGTCCCGTGTCTTAATTTTTCAAAGTCCATGAATGTCATCCTCTCTGTCTTGATGTGATTATAAGATTCTATGCCGTGGGTAACCCTTTACATGATGAAATAACTCTTGGGTCTTTTCCACTGATTGCAACCGATAGGTTGCGGTTTTCAGTTAGTTATTTCTTCAGTGAATTGTGAATACGCTCAATAGTCAAAAGCATTATTTAAGTTATTCCTTATGAATAAATACAAAGTAAATCATATATAATAACTTAATATTTTTTCCGTTAACAATCAACATTTCTTATATTTGTAATGTTTATTTTACTTATTTAGACAATGTATTACAGAGCTTTAATGCGATTTATTATTCTTTCACTATATGCTTGCCTGAGGTTAATTAGCACTATTTCTGTTTTCATATAATATATATGATCTCCTTCAGGTTCTTAGATATATAGTTTTCCGGGGATATAAGGAAGAAGAACTTGAAAAACACTCAAATAAGTCCCTGCACAAACCCATCTGATTTCGTTTAATTCTAAAGGTTTCAGCCAGGTCTTGACAGGAACACTACATGAGAATATAGTTATAAAATATATCAAGTCCATTAAATAAGGACTATTTTTTCAGGGTATAGCTTCTGTGTTTACACTTTTAAAAGGGCTGGTAAATCCAACCCTTATAGATTTTTAAGAAATTTGTCGGGTTTTTTAAATTGAATTTCTACCCATTTAGTTCTTTTTTAATAAATTACCATTCATCTAGTTCTTTTTTAATAAATTATTACTCATCTAGTTCTTTTTTAATAAATTACCATTCATCTAGTTTTTTTAATAAATTATTACTCATCTAGTTCTTTTTTAATAAATTATTACTCATCTAGTTCTTTTTTAATGAACTTTTACTCCATTCCGTGCCCTGGCTGCTTGAGAGCTCCTTTTCGGTTGCTTAAGAGTTCCTTTTCAGTTCTATACAGGTTGAGCTTTGTGCAGACAACTACGGACACCCAGATTGTAGATGCGGGTATGAAAGCTTTCAAGAACTCGATGAATTTGAGACTGAAATAGGCTACGGTTTCGATATTATCGAACCCTAAATCAAGAATAAAGCTGGAGATTCCGAATAGCAGAAGCGCAATAAATATCCTCAAAACTCTCTGCTCGACACTTCCCGCATCATCAGGGAGTCCTCTGCGTATAATCAAAACGTATGCCGCATTCGTGCCAAGGAAAAAACCCGCTGCTTCTGCACTTATCATAGATGAAGTTATAAGAACAAGAGGGATAACAAACAGGACGAAGTACAAAATAAGGTTCTTGCTCTTGAGTGCAAGTTCGAAATTATCTTTCTTGAAAAAATCATCTTTCAGGGGGCTTTTGAGAAAGAGGACAAAAGCAGTAAGGAAAAATAAACCTATAATAGCTCCTCCCAGAATATCCCCCAGAAAATGCCTTCCCAGGTACATTCTCGATAAGGCTACAAGCAATACCATAAAAGGAGCCATCATTTTGATTTTCCGGCTGTTGAAAATCGTGGAACTTCCTCCCCAGAGTGCGGTCGTAATTGCAACATGCCCTGAAGGGAAACCAAAAGGCGAAGGGGAAAGTGCTTCTTGAAGGCGGAAGGTTTCAAGAACTTTTTTATCGGGAAGTTCGAACACATCATCAGGTCCACTTCCGTTGAAAGGGGATGTACTTTTCACTCCATATTCAAGGTTAAGTACTCTGTTGTCTACATAATCCGGCCTCGGAAAGGCAATTATTGTCTTAATGATTTCGGTAATCAGCCCTGTCCAGATTAAGAGCTGGAACAGAAGAAAACCTTTCCGGAAATTAACCCCGAAAGTTACGATAACTACTATGGCAACCAAAAAAGCCGATGATCCCATTGAAGTTATCAGAATCATGAGGGATGTAAGCCAATCGTTTCCAAGGGATTGCAGATAGAGTATAGGTTCAGTCTGGAACAAAGCTCTGACTCCTGATTAAATGTTTGCCTGCAGATATACTCAGTTTTATCCAAAAAGTCCCTGGTTAAACTGGATATCTAGAATAAGTAAAAAATTTAAATCTATTTCGTATTATTGAGTTTATAACAATGTATTCTGGAGAACTATTTTAAATTTGTATTGTTTTGTACCTGTGCATAGCGGGGATTCTCTTAAGGGTCGGACAATATTTTGGCTCTTCGTTATTTTGTGTGGGTCTCTCATAGCATCCCCATAAAAATCAATGTGGTCTTGAATTGAAAATTACCTTAGACATAGAGAATGGTGAAGAGCCATTATTTTTAAGTTTACTGAGTAAAATTACTCTTGTTAAATTACTGTTTTATCTTTATGGACTTGGGAGTTCTAGCTTAAAGTTACTTATAGAGAACATCTTCTCAGGGCACCTTTCTTCGCATCTTCTGCAGGCAGTGCCAAGACATCTTGCAGTATTGATCCTGAAACTTTCGCATTCTCTAGAAAGGGCCTCTTCCGGGCATCCTTTCACACAGGTGTCACAACCACTGCACTTGATGGTAGCGGTAAAATCCAGTTTAGATTCCATGATCTCCAGGCACTTTCCAAGTTCGTGAATATCTCTTTCGTACTTTCTTTCAATAATGCATTCCGGAAGTTCATTTGGGATAGGCTGGATACCGGATCTTTCAAGATTTGCGTTATACTTCTCAAGTGGCATACCTTCATTCCATAGGGCTATTTCCTGGACATAGATGGCTGCAAAAGTGGGGGACGAGGCAAACATTATATGATTAGCAAGGATAGATTTTTTCATTTCATTTAGGTATGAAAGATAGTCGGGATTAAGGGCAAGGTCTTTTGCGAGTTCCAGGGAAGTATTTCCGCACTGTATAATCCGCTTAGGGGTTGCAGGCACAATGCCTGTAAAGCGGGCTTTTATAGGGTCTACATACGTTCCGCTTGCTCCGCACATGTACATTGTTTCCAGATCTTCGTATGCTATTCCTGCCTCGTGCATCAGGGTCAGGTGACCTGCTCTCAGGGCTCCGAAGGCTTTTCCAGCTTCTACTACATCTTCCTCTGTAAACGTAATTCCTTTTCCCAGCCTAATTATATCGCCTTCAATATGAGGAGGCTTTATTATACCAGTTATAAGCCCTGCATACATAAGAGAAATCACTCCCGTGCCTGTAATTCCCTTAGCAGGGTATCCGGTGGATTTGAAAGTCCTGCTGCGCAGGTTGATTCTTGGTCCTTCTACCAGCCTGAGTTTTTCGTCAAGGACAAGCGCTTGCCAGCCTCCGGAAAGCCTTAAATCGGCAATAGCTCCAGGTGTCGCCAGCATTCCTTTGCTAATCTGCTGTCCTTCTATGGCAGGGCCTGCAGCAGCCGATCCTGTGTATATTCTGTTACCTACCTTCAGGGCCATTTCAGCGTTTGTCCCGTAATCCGTAACCATACATGTTTTGGAAGTATCCAGAAATCCGGTTTTTATCATCATGGCAAGGGCATCGGCTCCGATTTCATGTCTTATCGAAGGTGGGATGATCACATCAACATCTGCATAGAGTCCAATTTTATTTCCTGAGGTGACGTGCCCATCCCTTTTCGGCGGCTTTACATGTATTTTTTCGAGGGCGTTTTTTCCTGCAAATGCAAGATCCCGGATCTCTATTCCTTCGAATATAGACAACTGAATTGGATTTCCACAAACAGCTATACGTTTGAGATTTGTTGGTTTAAGGTCATTTATCAGAGAGGTTACGGCTGAGACAAGAATTTCGTGGGCTATCTCCTGCCCATAGCTAATCGCAAAGTCCAGATGGTCAACAACGTTTGCACCCGGAAGCGGGTTTCTGGACAAAATTGCAGTCCTGAGGACAGAAGAGTCCGTAAGGTTCAAGAGTTGGGCTCTAATTCCACTGGTACCTATATCGATATTTATTGCCTGATCCATTTTGATCCCTGGATTTCGTCAAGGTTTTGCTCATTCTTTCTAAGTTTTATTCATCGCATGTTCCTGTTTTTACAGATTTTATCTTTTCTTTCTGATTTTTATTATCTATTTCTGGTTTTTATTGTCTATTTCTAATCTTTATTATCTTATTCTGATCTTTATTGTCTCTGTCTGATCTTTATTCATTTTACAGAAATTGTTTTCCATATTTTAAAATTCACTAAATGAAAGAGAGATAAATCTCGAACACAAAAAATAAAAAAACAGGAAGAAAAGTAGAATCAATAAAGTTCGTTGCGGGCTTCTTCCCAGCTCTTTCCTTCACATATCTCCTTTGCGATTTTTACCGCATCAAGTGGTGTTCTTCCATATACCGAGTTCCCAAAGGTATCAACGAAACGCCTGTCCACAGCAGCCCCTCCGCAGGCCAGAGGGACCCCCTCGGGTTCCAGAGCATTTGCGAGGGCTTTGAGGCCTCCTTTGGTTGTGCTCATAAGGGTTGTTCCGGTGACAAGATTAGCTTTTGTTGACTTTACGGCTTCGACAGCTGCTTCCACAGTTACATCTCTTCCAAGGTCGATTACTTCGAAGCCATTTGCTCTGAGAATAGCGGCTACAATATTCTTTCCTATATCATGCAGGTCTCCTACAATAACAAGGGATACCACTTTTCCCTGAGATGGGACTTCTCCTTTCTTTTTCTGGCAGAGTTCAACTCCTTTCATAAGAGCTTCGTTTGCCAGCAAGATTTCCGGCACATAGCTCTCCCCAATATCGTAAAGCTCACACACGGTCTGGATTCCGGGCATAAGGGCGTTCAAAACCAAATCTGTAGGATCTTTTCCTTTTTCAAGTAAGGCAGATATGAGTTTTACTGTTTCTGCATTATTTCCTTCTATCACAGCTTCTGCTACGGATGCGTATTCGGGATCTTTCGGTCTGTTCTGATTCTTTATCTGGTCGACAGTAGTTACTTCTTTATTTCCGTCTTCAAGATCTACCCCAAGGCCGATCATGATCCCTTCGTCAATGAGTCTTTTAAATTTTGCAGGCTCTTTTTCTTTCATCTCTAAAATATTCTGAACTGCAAGGTCAATGTGCCTGATCATTTCTGCATCCCTCCCAGGACATTTTCCTTCATGTTTCTTCCAATACCGACTCCGATCTGCCTGATGATGTCTTCCACATCATCATATTTCGGAATCGGAGTCTCCTTGCAGGCCCTGACATAGGCCCTGAGGTTTTCAAGGGAAGTACCGAATGAAACGTCGCATGCAGTCCCAACAATATCAGCTCCCTGCAGGATGCATTCTCGAGTTCTATTATATACCTGTTCAGGGGTGCCGTTTGGCATAAGGTCTATAACGTCCAGGCTTCCAAGAATGGACATCTCGTTGCCCATCACCTGACGGCAGTACCAGACTGGCACGGCATCAAAGGAGAAACAATCGATACCACTCTGCTTTATGTAAGGCAGAAGTTTGCTGGTATCTCCGCAGATGTGCAGGATCAAAGGGCAGCTGATTTCCTTTGCCATCCTTTTGTGGGCAGGAAGTACGAATTCTTTGTAAGTTTCCCCAGAAATCAGGTCTCCTGAGGCTGATGGATCTGCCGGAAAAAGTATATGTGCCCCGTAAGCGGTCTGTAACTTTCCGTAAGCTATCACGAAATCAGTTGCTGCCTCAATAAAAGCATGGGCTTTTTCGGGATCGGTCTTTGTCCATCTTACCAGGTTTTCAACCCCTGCTATGTGGCCAGCTACTGTAAAAGGAGATGTCAGGACTGGTATGACAGGAAGCATACCATCGTACCGCTTCCTCAGTTACTCGATTGCTCCGAGCTCTACCGGGATTCTTCCGGCTTCTTCCAGATTGTCAGGCCAGGTTATGTCGGCGGGATCGGTATAAGCAGGACCTGTGACGGGAGGTCGGTACGG
>NZ_LZPK01000367.1:0-4357 GCF_001729375.1 Methanosarcina sp. A14
CCTTAATTTGACCTTAATTATTTAATGTTATATCCAAAATGCTTGAGATCTTCTTCTAAAATCAAATGCTTTTTACTGTCGGCTTCGGTGATCGGACGAACCGGACGGCAAGGGTCGCCAAAAGCAAGATGGTTATCCGGAATATCTTTTGTTACGACGCTGCCGGCACCGAGTACTACATTGTTTCCTATATGTACGCCGCCCAATACAACAACATTACATGCGATCCACACATTGTTGCCGATATGGATTTCTTCGGCGTATTCAGCCATTGTTGTGTTTCCGTTTTCATCTATTCCCATACGTTCCTGGGCGATCAGGGGATGAGAAGTGGCCATTAACGAAACATTTGGCCCGAAGCATACATTGTCACCAATATAAATACGTGCGTCGTCCATCACCATAAGATTGAAATTTGCAAAAAAGTTTTCTCCAATAAAGGTGTGACAGCCGTAATTGAACTGGATAGGTCCTTGAAAATAATATTTCTTGCCGATGCCGCCGATGAATTCCTCGATAACTGGCAAACGGTCGGGATCATATTCGTCCATTGCATTGTATCTTTGACATGCAGTGTGCGCCTTATGCTTGATGTCTTTCAGTTCTTTTTTGCGTGGATCAAACATTTTGCCCGAAAATATCTTTTCTTCTTCTCTCATCTGAGAGTTTCCTCCATCTCTCAAATATTAATTTTTGACATTGTGACTTCGATAGAGAAACCATGAAATTTCTATTTATTTGTGTGTTATATAAATAATTGAAATGTGACGTCAGAAACTACTATTTTACCAGTTGAATTTGTTAATATTATTTAGGGTTTTTTCTTCTATACTCTATAATATATAGAATAATTGGGTTTAGAAAAGTATAGTACGAAGAAAGGTCGAAAAGCAAAACAGTAGATGTAGCCTACTGGTACACAAGTCCTATTTAGTATAATCATTTGGAAACATCAATATATGGAGATGGAAGCATGTTGGAAAGTGATGGAAATATGTTGGAAAGCAAAATTATAGCCGCAAAATCTGATGACAATTATATAGAAAATATGCTCTTTGAAGGCGAGACGCTTTCGGACGTCGATATCGCAAGGATAGAATTTGAATCGGTACAGTTAATACAATGCCAGTTCAACAATTGTGATTTTTCAAAAGCCCTCTTTTACAATTCGGTGTTTGATAGCTGTAATTTTGCGAATTGCAGATTTATGGACAGCTACTGGAAAGGCTCCAAAATGTTAAAATGCAAGGGCGATGGCGGTAACTTCAGCAAGAGCTGCATGAAAGAAACCTCTTTAACGGACGATTCTTTTCGATATGCAGATTTTTCAAGTTCTGTACTGGAGAACTGCACCATTTATGACTGCAATTTTACGGAAGCCTTCTTATCTGAGATTCGGCTAAAGAAACCAAAGCTGAAAGTGGTTAATTTCACAGGTGCGGATTTCTTTAAAACCTTACTCAAAGACATCGATTTAACGGATTGTATTATTGATGGGATTACAGTATCCGATACATGCAAGGAACTAAGAGGGGCTATAGTCAATGCAGAGCAAGCAATAGAACTTGCGCGGATTCTGGGAATCAAAATTGTGTAAGGCATTGGCTTATGCACATAAATCAGAGGAAAGTAGATCTATCAGAGGAGAGTAGATCTGAAAATTGTTTATGGCAAAATCGTGTCTTCCAGATGCTTTTAGTTTTGCTTCTGCATTCCTTATGCTTTTTTGCTTTAACTAATTCTACTAATCAATAAAAATCCTTGATTTCTATTGTCTATGGAATAATCGAGTTCAGTAAATCTTCAGTAAAAATTGGTTAAAATCAAAAGATAAATTTAGGAAGACGTACCTAAGGTTAATCGCTAAAATCGCTAAGTTTTGAGATAGGTGATTGATTGGATACTGAAAGTCTTCGGACTTATAATAAAATTGAACCATCTTCATTTTCGATAAAAGATAGAATAATCCAAATTATCGAGTTCTCTGCATTACTATTATGGCTCGTAGTATACGCGATCAGGGCAATCAATTTTAACGAATATGAAAATGGCACATTAATTGACGATGGTTCATTAATAAAAGCAATATTATTTCTAGCAGCGTTTTCCTTTACAGTGTCTATTCTTCTAGGGACGTGGACATATTATAAAATAAAACGCGTTTATTCTAATGATCCGTCAGATCGGATAACTAATATAATTGTCTGGTTTACATTAGGACTTGTTGTTCTCACGATATCACTTCCACTTATATCATTCCCAGAATCCGACAAACTCTTTGCGATGTACTTAATTTTATTACTGTATGCGGGAAAATATGTCACAAAGGAGCTTTTAAAAAAAATAGAAAACTAACAAGAAAGAATCTGCATGTAAGAACGGAAAAAGCTGTCTAAGATTTCAAAAAACCTGGAGTAAATCCTGGCTGAACTTAAGAGTAAAAGACGGCTTATTCTAAATCCCTGTGTTTTAATAAGAAGCTCCCATAATCCCTTATCCAGATTAGAAATACTTCGCTTTTGGGCTTATTTTCCTGTGTTTTAGATATTTAACCATCTATTAATCGGTGAAAACTCTGATATTCATATTGTTATGGAACAATTGAGTTTAGAAGAGCTCCAGTAAAAATTTGTTTAAAAATAGAAAGATAAATTTATTAAGACGTACCTAAGATTAATCGCTAAAATCGCTAAGTGTTAAGAAAGGTGATTGATTGGGTACTGAAAATCTTCGAGCTTATAATAAAATCGAACCATCTTCATGTTTCATAAAAGACAGAATGATCCAAATTATTGGGTTCGCTGCATTATTATTATGGTTCGTAGTATACGCGATCCAAACAATCAATTTTAACGAATACGAAAGCGGTTCATTAATAAAAGTAATATTGTTTCTAGCTGCATTTTGCTTTACGGTGTCTATCCTTCTCGGAATGTGGACAAAATATCAAATAAAGCGCGCTTATTCCAATGATCCGTCAACAGGAATAATGAACGCATTTAAGTGGCTTGCATTTGGAATCTTTGTTCTTATGATGTCAGTTCCACAGATATTTTTCCCAGAATCCGACCAATTCTTTGGTATATACTTAATTGTATTGACGTATGTTGGAAAACACGTAATGGAAAAGATTTCAAAAAATCCAGAGTAAAAAACGAGAACATGGCTTTTGCTTTATCTAGAGCCTGCATAGGAGAAGCCTGATTAATTTCAATTTTTTCGAGAGATTTATAATATATTGGAACTATTTCCATTTTTATTCAATTTATTATTAATCGCGTTGAGATAAATGAAGAAAAGTTATCAGACAATTGGCTTAATTCTTCTCGCCGCTGGGTTGTTGATGTGGTGGTATTTTCCACAATGGCAAGTTAATCAACTCAATATCAGCATGAACAACACAGTAGAGAGAGCGAATTTAGAAAACCAGTATCGTATAACTATTATCCAGACGCTTGGAAGCCTTGTGGTCATAGCTGGGCTTTTTTTTACTTACGAAAAAATTCTAACGCTTAAGGATGGTCAGGTCACTGAGCGTTTTACTAACGCGATCGAACAACTAGGAAAGGATCAGTTGGAATTAAAATTGGGTGGGATATATGCCCTTGAAAGAATTGCAAATGAATCTGAAAGTGACTATTGGCCAATTATGGAAATTCTAACAGCTTACGTTAGAAAGAATTCGAGTGCTGAAATATTTGAAAATAAAAAAATTACATACCTCTCCATGGATATTCAAGCTAACGAAAGCACAACAAAAGAAGTCCTAGAAACAAAGAAAGTGCCTTTAGATATTCAAGCAGTTCTTACGGTTCTTGGAAGGCGCAAAAAATCTTTTAATGGTGGGGAGACATACCTTGCAAATTTGCAAAAGAGTCGTTTTCCAGCAGTTCTTATGATTCTTGAAAGATGCAAAAAGTATTTTAATTGTGGAGAGGTCAATCGTCTAAATTTGCAAGGTGCTTGTCTTCAAGATGTTGACCTTGAGAAGGCTCATCTTGAAGGGGCTAACCTTAGGAAAGCTCATCTTGAAGGGGCTGACCTTAGGAAAGCTCATCTTAAAGGAGCTGACCTTTATGGAGCGAATTTAATAGAAGCTAAACTTGAAGGAGCTAACCTTGAAAGAGCTAACCTTGAAGGAGCTAACTTTAAAGGAGCTAACCTTCAGGGAGCTAACCTTAAAGGAGCCGATTTTACAGAGATTTGCTTCAGTGGTAATAGTATTATCAAAGAGGCTAACTTTGAAGAGGCTCACCTTGAAGGGGCTAACCTTAAAAAAGCTTATCTTTGTGAAGCTAACCTTAAAAAAGCTCACTTTGAAGGAGCTAACCTTGAAGGAGAATCTCAAATTAGCTTT
>NZ_LZPK01000368.1:0-10411 GCF_001729375.1 Methanosarcina sp. A14
AATATCCTGGTTTGAAAGTGCTATGAAAATTAGAAGAGTGGCAGTGACAGAATACTTAAGGAATCCCCAATACACGTTAAATTAATTCAAATATTTGAAAGTTTGGAAAAAACAATATGCTAGGAGCCAACTGCGTAACTCCTATATAAGTAAATAATTAGTTATTAATAAGGAATCCTATCCTGATAATAAAGAATCCTATCCTGATAATAAAGAATCCTATCCTGATAATAAGGAATCCTATCCTGATATAAGGAATCCTATTCTGATAATGAAGAATTCTGTGTTATTAATCAGAATTCCGTTTGGTATGAAAGTTCTTTCAAGTACTTTCATTTCTTTGTGCCTGTATTAGAAGAATTTCATGTGCGTTTAGGTAATAAATAATTCTATAACTCTACCCTATAACCTAAATGCATAACAGTCAAAAACTCGAAGATTGGAACATGCCAGAAAGATAGTAAACGGATTTCAGGAAAAATGTCCGAACAACAAAAAATAAAAAAGGAAGAGAAAGAGGAAGGTATGAGGATTACTGGAATCCTCAAACATACCTGATTAAACTTTTTGTGGGTTTAAATCATTTAGTTTATTGCCTATTTCACTAGCTTAGTTTTCCGAGGGCTGAGTACTCTCTGTGGAATTAAGAAGCCCAAGAACCACATAAGGATTATTATCTGCCAGCTTCATTTCGCTCAGGGTATCGGCATCGATATCCATTACTGAAATTACTGAAACAAGTCCTTCTGTGTCCCAATTTTCCTTATCCATAAGCCAGAGATCAGCTAAATATTTCGAGACCCATCCCGGATCAGTGTCTTTTGCACCACAGTTCGCATTGACAACGTCAAAGTCAAATCCGAGGACTACTGCTTTCATAGTTCCGGCATTTTTATCCTTTACCACGAAGATGCCTGCAGGAGAACCTCCAAGAGCTTCTGTTTCGTCATCCGTTAATGCTGAGACCCAGATACCTCCTGTTCCCGGAGTCACATCCCAGCGCTTTACGAAAACATCGTCTTTGCACCAGTTAGGGCAGGAGAAAACCGTGTAACTCACGCCTTCTTTAAGCGGATAGTTTTCTTCCATCCAGTTTGCAAGCACGTAACCGCTGGAAACTCCTGGACAGAAATGATTGTGCAGTTCTAGGCACTGCATAAGCTCATAGTCGAGCTTTCCGGTAGCCCAAGCATTAGCTATTGTAAGAACAGCAAACTCGTGTCCGTTAAATACCGAATTGTTTACCTTTTCACTCCATGCATCTCTCGATTCATTGGTTTTCGAAAGCTTATCAAAGTTTATGTTTTCAGTTACCTTGTAACTAATATTACTTTCGTTTCCGTAAGAGACCTCGATATAAGTACATTTCCCGCTGCATTTATTGAAAAATGCAAACCATAGGGGACTATTTCTTGAGTTCTCGACAGTGAGGAGATTTTTTGTGTACAGAAGATTCCTGTTATTAAACTCTGAGTAGAAATCATCCAGGAAAACATAAGACTCTGCAGGAGAGCCTATATCCGTAATAATAAGTGTGTTTTGTGGTCCAACAGCTCCGAGATCTGTTTCGGCTGCAGCAAAGACCTGACCCATTAAATTCGAGTTACAGTGACAACCTTCAGCTGCCATTCCTGGAACAGATCCAAGGGACAAAACAAGGGCTGTCAGGAAAACAAGATAAATGAATTTTGGGCTTATTCTCCTTAGATTTGTTATACCTGATTTTATCATGCTTTTTTTCTCCAAATTTATTAAATTAATGTCTTCATAATCTGGCCATAAAAATAGCACTTGACAGAAAATATTATTTAATGGGTAATACAAAATATATGTATAGTATTTTTTAGTGTTACTTATAATACTAAAAATAATACATAAAACTTTCGAATTTTGTTAACGTTGAATATAATCTGCAAAATATATACCAAGAGTAATTAATGATAAAAAATTAACAAGATGTAGTATTGAAAAGAAGTTTAAAGAGAACAAATATAAAAAAATAGTAAAAGAAAAAATTAGTAAAAATTAGGTATTATATTAAAAATAAAAAATAGTGATAAATTAATAAATGTGTATCCTCTTCATATTTGAGTGGAAATTCCTTAATTTCCATTCTATGAGCTTTTTTTCTGATTAGTTGAGCCAGAGATGCATCTCAAATGTACTGTCGACTCTATCACATATGTACTGATATGCACTTATCCCCAGTTTCTTTGCTGTCATGATAGTTGCAATTGCACAGGCTTCAAGGAACCTTCTTCCTAGTAGTTTTATATCCACTACGCAAAAAAATACAATCCATTTTTCGACGCATTTTTCGACACATCTTTCGATGTATTCCCTCGTCGTTGAATATGTTGTTTTTACAAGAAGAAAGCTTTTCCATCCAGATTTTGGAAACATTAAACGTTTTCATCAGATCAAATGCTTCAGCATTAATTTTGGCTCTAAAACATTAGCAACATGGTTAAGAGTGATTATCAGAAATTTGATTCCATGACCAAATTTACCCTTTATACTACCTGGAAGTTCACCTGGATACGTTTTATGTTCTGAAATAGAATAAAATCTCTATCCTGTAGTTTGTGTTCAAAGGCTTTATGAATATATCTTGAACTATTACATCCCTATAACCTTTAGGATACGCATCTCCGGGTAAAATGGATCTATCAACTTTACATATCTCAACTTGATGAATCTCTATTTTGTCCAGTTTAAATTTAGGTTCTTTTCTCTATGATGTTTTCGATTTTGTCTTTTTTTTCAGAAGAAATATTTTCATTCTTTTTAGAACTAAGAATCTTAGGTTTGGCTTTTTCACCTTTGAGTAAGTTGATTTCATCTCGAAGCTTCTGGGTCTTTGTCTTGAGGAATTCAACCTCTTCATTCTGTTTTTTTCACTTTAAAATATGATAAGGGAAAATGGAACAACTATTCTATTTGTTTGGTAGTTGAAACTCCATTAAATTTGAAGAGGATACGTTTCTTTCTACTTTCCTGGTTTTTCTTCCAGCTTATCTTCCATTTACCCTGATTTTTTATTTTACTTATAAGTTATATATTTCTAATATCATATTTTATCAATAGCCATAATTATTAATTTGCCATCTTGTAGCCCATCTTGTAAGATTACTGTTTATACATTTGGCCTACGTTTTAATCCAGTTTGCAATGAAATCTTCTACTGAACAGGTGAAAATAAGTATGTTTGAGGTTTACTGTGATTCTTCCTTTAATGAAGGCGAAGACTCTTATATTGGTTGTACTGTGCTCCGGGACGGCAAGCAGATCCACCAGTCTACAACAAAGGTCCCCGGTGCCCCTAAAAATAATCTTGACTGTGAACTTAAGGCCCTTTCTTTCGCTGTAACTCTTTCTAAAATTTTTTCAGAAAGCGATAGGGACATTACCATTTATAATGATTCTACTGAGGCCGTAAAAGTTTTCCAGAAGGAAAAGCCGGAAATCGAAAAGAAATTTCCGGATCTCAGCATTAATTTTGAATATATTCCACGCGAAAAGGTAAATCAGGCAATTGCAGACAGTTTATCTAAAAAATTTCCGGTATTTTTCCTGAATATCCCCACCTGTGAAGTGGTGTCTTTTTCCCGGAGAGAAGACATTCTTTCCGATATTGCTCAAAATGGGCGTAATATCTTTTATCTGGAGAAAGTCAACGAGAAATCCACGAATAAAAAGACCTGCTACAGGTTGATTATCCGTACAATGGATAAAATCCTCTCGAATGACCGGTTTTATCTAATTAAAAAAGGAGGTCCGGGCACGCAGGTAAAAGTCGCAGAAGAAATAAGGAAAGACTTGTCTGACCCGCGTTTTCTCTCTTCGCTGGAAGCAAAAGGTGTTAGGCTTGAAAACTCCTACTTCCTGCTCACGGACGAAACCTGGGGGCTTCGGGGCACGGACAATCAGACCTGCTCTATTCTTCCGGGCTCAATTCCCCACAGGATCATCTGTGACGAAGTGGACCGCTCTCCTGAAAACCTTTTCAGAAGAGCTGAACGCTTAAAGTAACTATTTCGACTTGAGCCGCAACTGTTGAACCGCAACCGTTGAACCGCAACCGTTGCGCCGGTTGATCACGCCTATAGGGTTTGGGGATAAAGTTATCAAACTTAAACGTTGCTAGGTTTTTTCGCTCAAGCCTTTTTTCAAAAGGCTTGCAAGCAATTTGTTTAACGGCTTGTGAAAAGGGTTGTAGTACCTAATATATATCTTCTGAAGGCGAGAAAACCCTTCCTCGGTAGATCCGTTTTTCCGGATCGGACAGGGAGGGATGGGAGCCGTCAAGTTCCTTGCCTTCTTTTGTTATTGATTCTGCATGGCTATTTCTACTTTACCGTCTAATTATATATGCTACTGACACCACTACCAAAATGCGAAAACCAAGATGAGGAGTTGGAGAACATGGTAGCTATTTTGAAAATACCCAAAGGGATTGGGAAATTCAAGCTACGGAAAGGTAGAAGCTATACGCATCTCAAGTATATCATGCTCATATCTCACTTTGACATTTCTTCACCTGCGGAACGCGGGGTAGAGCCTCTGGACTCGCTCTCGGTAGAGAGGGGAATGAAGGAAAGGAACATTAGGTATTTCTTTTTGGGCCTAATGACCTTCGGGAAGCTTCTCACTCAGATGATCTGGCGAAGCCGGATCAGATAGGGAAAGGTAGTTCACGAGTAGTCACTATATACTATATGGGGTGCGAGTTACGGTAGAAGATCCTGAAAATAAGATATGGCATACTGTTCCCGATGTTCAGCGGGAAGCAGAAAAAGAATCTGAAGGAAATTCCAAAGAATCGAAAAAACTCGGTAAAGAAGAGGTTCAGTATGCTGGGGTTCCGGCCGGTGAAGGCTGTATGTCCTGTCTTGAGATGCCTGAAGAGCAACGTAAAAACTTCATCCTGGAGATACAGCAGATGGCAGAAAAAATACTCAAGGTCCATGGTGTTATCAATGAAGTTTCTGATCTTTTGAAGGGCGAATGGTTCCTTAAGCTTCAGAAATCCGGGTTTGAGAATAAACTGGTTCTTGCAAAATACGGGGAAGAGGTTTCCATAGGGTTTTTTATTTACTCTGAAGATGTACCGGTTCCAGATCCAAACCTTGTCTTGCTCTCACGGGATGGGTTCTGGTATCCCCAGAGAATAGAGGAAAAGCTTGAGGAAACGGTTTCTTCCTTTTTTGCAGGGGCATATGGAGACTATGACTTCCTTAATATTATTCCTGAAAATCTTGAAAAGTTCCAGGTTTTCCAGCGAGATTTTGCGAAAATACTTGAAAGCCAGGGCTGGAGTGATCTGGATGTAAAAGTTCTCGAAAAAATCATGCCAAGAAATTAAGCTATTTTATAAACTGTTTTCGGTCTTATAAACTGATTTCATACCAGGAACTAATTTTTTTCTCTGTTTTCTCCAGTGTTATCTTTTTCCATTTCAGGCTTCTCAGGATTCGACTTTTTTATTTATATTTTCTCAGTTCTGATTTTGTTTTTTCCCATAGAATATTTAAATCTTGAAAGCATACGCAGTTTCAGATATAACATCAACAGTGTTACTTGCTTTTATTTCAGCTCCTCTCACAATAATTGATTTTCAGAAGGTCTTCTATGTTTTCAATAAATTCCGAATGCATCTTATCAAAAAAATCTGAAGATATCCCTCCTTTCTATGTGATGGAAGTGCTGGAAAGTGCCCAGGCTCTGGAAGCTGAGGGAAGACACATAATCCACCTTGAGGTAGGAGAGCCTGATTTCCCTACAGCTCCCCATATCTGTGAAGCTGCCTGTGCTGCCATTCGCCGGGGCGCCACAAAATACACTCACAGTCAGGGACTTCCTTCGCTCAGAGAGGCAATCGTCGAATCCTACCAGCAGAAGTTCGGAGTCAAACTGAGTCCGGACCAGATTATTGTAACATCCGGCACAAGTCCGGCTCTTTTGATTGTGTTTATGGCTCTGCTTGAGAAAAGGGACGAAGTTATAATGTCAAACCCCCATTATGCCTGCTATCCTAACTTCGTGAAATACCTGGGTGGAACTCCTGTTTTTGTTTACACAAGCGAGGCAAACGGGTTTGCCCTGGAACCGAAAACCGTAAGGCAGTGCCTGAGCCCGAATACTAAAGCCATCCTGATTAATAGTCCTTCAAATCCTGGAGGGCATGTCATGTCTCCGGAAAACTTACAGGGTCTTGCCAAGATCGCGGATGAAAAAAGAATTCCTATTGTTTCGGACGAGATATACCAGGGTTTGATTTATGGCGGTGACGATCATACTATTCTGGAATACACAAAGAACGCCTTTGTCCTTAATGGCTTTTCCAAATTATATGCTATGACCGGCTGGAGGCTCGGCTATATTATCTGTCCTCCTGAATGCGTCCGTGCAATTCAGAAAATTCACCAGAACTTTTTCATCTGCGCCAATTCCTTTGTCCAGGAGGCAGGAATCGCAGCCCTTAAAGGTCCGCAGGATCACGTCGACGAGATGGTTTGTACTTACAACAAACGTCGCCAGTACATGTTGAAAAGGCTTATCGGAATGGGTCTTGAAGTCCGCAAAGAGCCGATGGGAGCCTTTTATGTCCTTGCCGACGCTCGCAGGTACGGTAGCGACTCTCTGGAACTGAGCCGCCGTATTCTTAACGAAGCAGGCGTTGCAGTTACACCCGGAATCGATTTCGGAAACGGGGCAGAAGGTTATCTGCGGTTCTCCTATGCCAACAGCATCGATAATATAAAGGAAGGTATGGATAGGTTGGAAGCTTTTTTGGAAAAAGAGCTTGAAGGATTAGAAATTCTATAACTGAGTTCGGTTAGTTATTTAAATGTGTTAATTATTTAACCAGGTTGATTATTTATTTAAGTTAGTTATTTACCTAAGTTAATTACTTACCTAAGTCAATTATTTAATTAGGTTCATTATTTGGTTAGGTTAATGATTAAGTTTAGAGCGTATCTTAGATCAATCTTCTCTTCATTTTTTCTAACTTTCTAACCAATTTTTCTTTTCTCATGTTGTTTTTAAAATCCGGAAAGACTGCTTTGAAGCTTACCGTTTTTTTCCGGGCAGAAAAGCCCTGTTATCATCCAGGTCCCATACGTGAAATGCGTTCCCATGATGAAGTAAAGTTCCTTTTCTTTCATGAGGTTCGAGAAATACTCTTCTATTTTTCTTTCTATGGCTGCCGGTTCCTGTTCCTCTCTTATAATGTTCCGTACGGTTTCATTGAATTCCCAGTCGAGCAGGATTATTTTATGCCCCCTGCAGGCCTCTTCTACCTTACACATGAAGAAAAACTTTATCTCGACAGGCACTCGGGCGGATTTTTCCCCTTTTTCCAGAAAATCTCCTATGAGGTTAAAATACTGCTGCCGGTCATAAACTTCAGTGCTGTTAACCTTTATCTCTAAATCCAGGATTTCAGGCTTTACTACTCCAAGGCTTGCTCCTTCGAGATTCAGCTTTTCAATAGATGTTACGAGCGGCAGGACAAGCTCTTTTATTTCTCTTTCTTTAAGGGGCTTTTCCAGGTTTATATGACTGAGGACTTTCCTGCTTTCCCACCTGACATCGTGCTCAGGTTTAGTAACCGTGACCTCAAGCAGGTCATTCTTTCGAAAATCAACCAATCCTTCCCCGTATCTGAATCCCAGGGGGTAGAGCCTGAGCAGTTCTCCATGTTTATTGATGCCGATAACTCCAACGGCATGTCCGTCCCCATCTTTTTTACTTTTTTCAGGAGTGGCTCTGACAAGGACAGCTATTTCTTCTTTTTCGCGTCTCAAAATAAGAACCTCACTTGCTGTTGAGCAGGTTTTTGTAAGTTTGAGCAGGTAGAAGAAGATTGACTTGCAGAGTATTAATTTTTGGGGAGCTATGTAAAGTATTACTTCTTAAAACTCTCCTCTTCTTGAAGTATAAAAATGTTAGATCCTTGAGCGCCGAATTAGTGTTTATTAGCATTTAAGTGTTAAGTGAATCAGTACAAAAATGAGTGTTAAGTGAATCAGTACAAAATGGAGTGCTAAAATAATTAGTACAAAATGGAGTGCTAAAATAATTAGTACAAGAGGAACAGTAATAAATCAGCACAAACATGAACACTAAAATGAATAAGCGTAAAAGGAAACACTAAAAAATGTGTATGGAGAAGAATTTTAAAAGAATATGTATAAAGAAGTAAAATTAAAGAAAAAACGTGGGGCTGGTGAGATTCGAACTCACGATCGACGGGTATCTCCGAACAACTGCTTATACAGTTTTCTGGTGAGCATCTATCAGTGCTCCAACGGTTCCTCATTATCTTACCCCGTCGGGAAAGACTCAGTATACCCGTTGTTCATCATTTATCCGCTGGAGCCCATCGCCATGCCGGGCTAGGCCACAGCCCCTTTACAAGGATACCCAAATATCTTTCCTCTATTAAATACTTAACGGCAAGAAATCATGTTTTTCTGGAAATAAGAGTTTAATTTTAAGAAATTGAATGTAAATGTCTTGCTCAAAATAGAATATGTTAGAATAGATGTGTTATTTTCCAGTTTTAATCTACGTGTTAATTTCGAGTTATAAGCTACGGAATGCCACCACTTTACTCGTTTCCAGTTTAACTAGGCATAAACCACCTGCATAAAGCTTCATGGAATCAACAAACTGTGCAGGAACTTCTGCAATCAGAGTTTTGTTTTGTCTGACAAGCTTAAATGTGATTCGTTTTTTTGGTCCTTTATTGATGATACTATTGACATGCGCAGAATAGATGTTTTCACTCTGATTTTCAGGACCAGAATCCGGTGAAAGAAGAGTTATGTTCTCGGGATATATTCCCCAGGAAACTTTATCTCCAGGTTTGAGGTTTTGAGATTTTACTTTTATTCTCATATCCCCACTTTTTAATATTATATTTTTTGATTCTTCATCATACCTTTCTACTTTAGCTTCATCAAAAATGTTTGATAAACCTGTGAGGTCTGCTACATGCCGGTTTTCAGGGTGATATAAGATTTCTTCCGGGGTTCCGAACTGCTGTGCATTCCCCTCATATAAGATAAGAATTCTATCAGCCAGCAGGAAAGCTTCTTCAAAGTTGTGGGTAATGAATAGCAATGGTATTCCGATCTTGTTTTGCAGATTTTTTATTCTTTCGGCAAGTTTGGTTCTTATTCCCATATCAAGTGCGGAAAAGGGTTCATCCAGAAGCAGAATCCCTGGTTTGGGGGCAAGAGCCCTTGCCAGAGCAACTCTCTGCTTCTGCCCACCTGATAACTGCGAAGGGTAACGGTTTTCCAGTTCCTCAATATGGATAAGATTCAGCATTTCTGCAACCCTCACTTCCTTGTCCTCTTTTTCCCAGCCTTTGAGGCCGCATTCTATGTTTTTTCTAACATTCATGTGAGGAAAGAGGGTATAGTTCTGAAAAACATAGCCAAGATTGCGTTTCTGGATGGGCAGGTTAATTTTCTGGTTTTTGTCGTAGTAAACTTTACTTCCCACAGTTATTTTTCCATCATCAGGTTCCGTGATACCTGAAATACATTTGAACAACGTGGTCTTTCCTGATCCTGAAGGCCCAAAAAGTACGACAAGTTCGTTTCCCATCTCAAAGCTGATATCTAACGTAAAAGCTTTCTTAGTACTTGTAAAAGCTTTCTTAGTACTTTTTTTTCCATTGATTTCAGCTTCTTTATACTGTTTTTTAAGGTCAACTTTTATGCCCAATCTCATACCTCAAGTTTTTCTACGAATCTGCCGGTCAGTGCAATGGTCAGCAAGGACATAAAGACCAGGATCAACACAAGCAGATTGGCAAGTTCGTTATTGCCTGCCTGAAATGCGCTGTATATTGAAATCGACATTGTGTTCGTTTTTCCCGGGATATTTCCTGCCAGCATGAGGGTTGCCCCGAATTCTCCAATAGCCCTGGCAAAACTGAGTATCAGTCCTGCCAGTATTCCCTTTTTTGCAAGAGGAAGTGTTATTTGCAGAACAGTCTCAAATTCACTTTTTCCAAGGATATAGGCAGCGTACTCTATTTCCCTGTCTACTCCTTCAATGGCAGCTTTCGCGGTATGTACCATGAGGGGAAGGGAAACAGTATACGCCGCAATAACTGCTGCCTGCCAGGTAAACATGACCCCGGTTCCCAGAACATTGAAAATCGTCTGCCCAAGAACCCCATTTCTTCCCACCAGGATCACAAGAAGGTAACCAATTACAGTGGGAGGGAGGACAAGGGGAAGGGTCACGAATAGTTCCGCAAGCCATTTTCCCCTAAAATCACGCCTTGCAAACACGTAAGCTATGGTTACGCCACTGCAAAGTACAAGAATAGACGATATGGCGGCTACCCAGAGCGTAAGGGATAAAGGAAACCATATCTTGTCCA
>NZ_LZPK01000369.1:0-30849 GCF_001729375.1 Methanosarcina sp. A14
ATTCTAATTTGAGAGCCTCCATCCTCGCTTGACTATTGGAATTAACGGTATGACATACATTTTCAGCTGTTTTTTGGTCAGACGATCCAGGCTTTTACTATATGATGCAAGCCTGCTAAGAACCTGATTGTTTTGATAGCCAAGAGTAAAATTAATATATTTTGGAAGTTTTTCCAAAAAACAATGCTTTCTTTATAAAAAATTATTATATGATATCTATGTGTGTTTTAATGATTTCATTCAAAAAAATAGCAGAAATATAGGCACAAGTAACAAAAATAAGCATAAGAAGAAATGACAAAAAAGAAAAAGGAGAAAGAAAAGAAAAAAACAAGAAAAAAGCCTGTATAACTTTTCATACCTCATTTTATATTTAAAAAATCTTATTCCACCTTAATAAACCGTTTCCCTCTTTGTTCTTGTATTATACGCTCTGTATTCATCCTGTTTTTTATCCTGCAGGTAAACGTAATCATATTCCGGATGAATTAGCTTTTTCTTGTACTCTTCTCTGGCTTCAGCCTGGCACTTCTCACAGGCGTAGATCGGAATCGAAACCCCGAAGATCCTGGGATTGCCTACGCCCCCATGAGCGTGGGAGTCAATGGTTTTGTAGCCCAGACAGTCAGGGCACATCCTGATGGTTTCTTCCTGAAACTCCTGAATCATATCCGTGTCGTAAAAGATCTGTTTTTTTCGGCGGTAGAAGTCTCCGTGTTTTGACACTTCAGCTTCTACAAACCTATCCCGGTTTTTCCAGTTTTCAAGCTGGGTTGCAACTATTTCTTCCAGGGTTTTTTTATCCCTTGAAGCCTGGACAAACATTCCTGGCTTGAAATCGGGTTCCCTTACGCAGGAATAATCAAGCCCTGCCATTGCAAGGATTATACCTGTATTCACATAAGGCAGTGCACTCTGGATTGCGTAACCTCCTTCAAGCACAGCCATATCAGGAGCAAGTTTTTCATTCAATTTTGCGTAACCCTGCGCGGAAAAGCGCATATTTGCGAGAGGGTCGGTGTAGTGGTTATCCTGTCCCGCAGAGTTCAGGACAAGCTCAGGTTTGAAATCCTTAAGAATAGGAAGCACCAGGGAATCGAGCACATAAAGTATTCCCTCATCAGGGGTCCCTGGCGGCAGGGGAATATTGATAGTCCTTCCAAGGGCTTTTGGGCCTCCCAGTTCACTCATAAAGCCAGAGCCAGGGTAAAGAGTCCTTCCGTCCTGGTGGAAGGAAATAAAAAGCACATCAGGATCATTATAGAAAATATCCTGAGTTCCATCCCCATGATGCACATCGGTATCTACAATCGCAATCTTGCGGATTCCGTATGTTTTTCTCAGATACTCGACAAGGATAGCTTCGTTATTGATATTACAAAATCCCCGGTTTCCATGTGCGACTGTCATTGCATGATGTCCAGGCGGGCGGATAAGCGCAAAAGCATTTTTGACCTCTCCCTTCATCAGGGCATCCCCAAGCACCAGGCAACTACCTGCTGCGATCAGGTGAGGGGTTGTAGCCTGGGCTTTTATATCAGGCACACAGAAATGTACTCTGGCAATATCCCTGTACTCTGCAAGGCGAGGTTTATATTCGGCTATTTCTGGCAGATCCATCAGACCTTCTTCAAAGATCTGGTCTCTGGTATAAAGAAGGCGCTCTTCTCTTTCGGGGTGGGTTGGTGAAATTGCCCAGTCAAAAGCAGGGAAGAAAATAAGGCCTGTCTTCTCGGCCTTAGTGCGGTCTGCCGGGGATAATAGTCCTTTTTTCGCTTCCAACCCGGTCTTTTTCAGTTCCATTGTATTTCCTTCCTTTTCCTCGGATATTTCAAACTTGTTTTCTTCACTTTTTATTGTCTGCATCTCTTCTTTCTCGGCTTTATCTTTATTTTCTGCCTGCTCTTTTTCCCCTTCTACGGGAGCTGTTCCTGAGCCAGTCTTCAGCACATCCTTGAGTCTTCCAAGCCCCAGTTTCATGCTTTTTCCCTCCTTTTCCATTCCGGTATCAGGCCTGCAGGAATCTGCATGTTTACGTCAAAAAGCCGCCCTGTAGTATACCAGCCATTGACGACATTGAAGACTTCACTATTAACAATCTCGGCTTCATCTGCATACTCGGAAATTCCGAAGTCTTCTGCACGTTCATTCAAGAGTTTGGCTGCCAGGGTTTCAGCTTCGTCGAGGCTGATTTTATTCAAGTTCTTGAACTTTGTTGTGTTTAAACTGACAATCTCCCCTTCCTCAGCAACAGAGTACACTTTCTGTTCAGTATCAATGTGCAGGTTAAGAGTAATCGTGGGCCTTGCAACAGCTGCTCCAATGGCGTTTCCCACCTCGGCATGCTCGGGAATTACAGGGTTTGCATTAAGTTTTTTTGCAATCTCTGCAATAAGCCCCTTCGCGCCTCCTCCAATTCCAACCACATTTTCAGGTCTTGTCTTTTTCTCCTGCAGGACCTCCCATACCCGATAGGCAGGCTCCTGTTTCCATTCAAAAAACATCTCATTTACCGCATCAGCAATCATCCGTGATACTTTATCTACAATCAGGGATGCAGTTTCAGTATCTGATTTCCCAAGCTCAGAAGCTGTGGCTTTGATCGCCTCGCTTGCACGTTCGGGATTTCCTACCTCGATAAGCCCGAGGAACTTCAGGGCATCCGTAGGGGTAGTTTCTTTTCCTCCCATGCAGTAAGCCGGACCCGCCCTATCAGGGCCGATTGTTATCTGTTTTGTGCCAGGGTTCCGGTCCTTAACCCTTACAACACTATCTCCCCCCGCAGCTATCGAGCGGACTGCAAAAGCCCGGACATGTGTAAGGAAACCTCCGAGTTTTGCGCCTTTAGAAGCAAAAAGAGGCTTGCCTGACAGAATTAATGCAAGGTCTGTGGTAGTCCCTCCTATATCTACTACCACTGAGGTCTGCCCTTCAGGAGTAAGGGCAAGCGCTCCAATTGTGCTGGCAGCAGGGCCCGAAAAGATGGTTTCCACAGGAAATTCTATTGATTTCTCAACCGGGAGAGTTCCTCCATCGGCTTTCAGGATATACACAGGAGCCCTGATGTTTCTTTCCTCAAGTGCTTTCTTAATTTTCTCAACGAACTCCTGATAGCGTTCCCTGGTGGCAGAGGCAAGCATGGCAGTTGCTATCCGTCTTGGGAAATTTAGCTTCCCCGAAACCTTATGCCCTAGTTCCAGTTTGCAGTCAGGATAGTCTTCCCTGAAGATTTCCTCTACCCTGAGTTCGTGAGAAGGGTTCCTCTGCCCGAACTTACTTATAATGGCTGCTCTTGAAAATCCAGATTCCCGGACCAAACCTACGGTTCTCCTGACCTCGGCCTCATCGAGTGGATCAATTTCCCTTCCCCTGTAATCCATAGCCCCTTTTAGATAAAAGCTGTCAGGAAAAGTATAACTTGCCGGGTTAACCCCGGGTCCTGGAATTAATACCAGGGCTACACGGTCAGTTTTGCCTTCGGCAATGAGATTTGTTATCACGGTTGTACTGAACACTACTCTTTCCAGCTGCTCAGGAGGGACATCTTTGCTGACAGCATCAAGGGCCTCAAGCAGGGAATTTAGCAGATTTCCGTGTTCAGTGGAAACCTTGGCAGTACTGTACACTTCTCCATTCTGGATAAGCACTGCATCCGTGGTAGTGCCTCCGACATCAATTCCTATTAGCATTCACAATTCGCCTATCCTCACTGTATATATTTTTAATATTTTTTTCCTTATGTCATATAAAATATCAGTTATATCAATTCTAAAACCTGAGGTACCAGACAATTCTAAAACCTGAAGTACCAGAAATATCAAACTCCAAATAACATCAAGTTCCAGATGAGTTCTTAGCAGAAGCCTATATTATCTGGTTCAACTCACACCGCGCTGTTTTTGAGAGAATTTTTGATCAAACTTTTTTTAAAAAAAAGTTTGATACACAAGAATACTATTTCTGAGCTTATATGACAAAAACATTCTGAATTGAAAAAAAACTGTAATATACAAAAAAGATTGCTTTCAGAATAAGTTAAAAGAAACCCAGCTAGGAAAACTCAATTAAGAAGAGGAAAAGGAAAACAAATGAATCTCAGTTTTGACAGCAAAATTAATTGAATTATAAAATGCAAGAAATAGTTTCCATTTTTTGAGGATTATCTTTTATCTTCAAACCTGGCAGTGTATTTTGTTTCGTTCCCTCTTTCAAGCTCAATTGTTCCGTTAATCTGTTCAACGAGAGCATTTACAAGTTGCAAGCCCAGAGTTTTCGAATTTTTGAAATCCACTTCTTCCGGAAAACAGCTCCCGTTGTCCGAGTAGACAAGAGTAAAACCGGAAGACAATTCTGGAAAGTTCTTTTCGGTTGCTTTTTTTGGTTGCTTTCTTTTCGGTTATTCAGGTAATATCCCCAATAAAAAATTTAGAAAAAGATTCGGATAAAAAGTTCAGATTAAATCTTTAGATAAAAATATACAAATAATATCAAATTCAGTATTACAACCCAGACTAAAGCTTAAACCTGTAAGGAAGGTGTTTTTGTGGAGGATCTCAATCTACTCAGTAGAAAACTTGAAAATATGAGCATAAATGAGCTTTCGGAGTATGTAAGGGAAAATTACCCTGAAAATGAGGAGCTATGGGTAGGACCTAAAAAAATAATCATTAGAAAAATTCTTAACTTTGAAAGAAACAGGATGAACGCAGAAGATTTATAACATGCATCTGTTTATGCACTGTTTTTTTGAAAGTCTGAGGTTAAACTTTTTTAAACTTCTCTTTGGGGGCTCCGCATCTCGGACATTTCCATGATTTTGGGAGACCTTGAAAAGGCGTATCCGGAGCTATGGATTGTGAGGAATCCCCACGATCAGGGTTGTAAAGGTATCCGCAATTGCCGCATCTGTACATTTGAGTCATCCCTGCTTCGATAAACCTCAGTCAGTTCCAAAATTTTGTATTTTGTATCCTGCATTGAGAGATTATTTTTTGCTCCGGTCTTTTTCCTGTTTTTTATATCCAGCCCCTGAGCTGCATAGCTTCAACCACTCTGCCGACAGCAAGGGTATATGAAGCCTGCCGCATCTCAACATTCTTTTTTGAGGCGAAATCATATATCGAACAATATCCTTCTTTCATCTTTCTCTCCAGACAATTCTGAACTTCCTCTTCTTCCAACTGCGTGTTTGACTGGTTCTGTACCATTTCAAAATATGAAACAATAACTCCGCCTCCATTGCAGAATATCTGGGATGATATGAACTCCTTTTGAATTCAGGATTGCTTCTCCTTCAACTGTAGTCGGGCCGTTAGCCATCTCGGCAAGAATCCTGGCTTTAATGTTTCCCGCGTTCTCTTCAGTTATTATGTTTTCAAGAGAAGCCGGAATCAGGATTTCAACATCCAGTTCACGCAACTCTTCATTAGTTAGGTTCTCTGCTCCGGGATAGTCCCGCACCGAACCAGTTGAGTGCTTATGGCCTGAAACGTCTTCGGGGTCAAGCCCATAGGGTGAAAAAATCGCACCTTTGCTGTCGCTTACAGCTACAACCTTGCAGCCGTACAGTTTCTTTGCAAGATAAGCGGCATGATATCCTACGTTTCCGAAGCCATGAACTGCAACCCTTGAAGCTTCCAGGCTTATTCCAATTCTTTCTGCAGCTTCCCTTATTGTATATAAACCGCCTCTTGCCGTGGCATCATATCTACCTGCCGAGCCTCCAAGGCTTGTCGGCTTGCCTGTAATGGAACAGAACACATTCCTGCCTGCGAGTTTCGAGTATTCGTCCATCATCCAGGCCATAACCTACGGATTTGTATAAACATCAGGGGCAGGGATATCTCTCTCCGGACCTATTATCTGGTAAATCCCACGTATGTAGACCCTGCTCAGGCGCTCGATTTCCCGATGTGAAAGTTCTTTTGGGTTACAAATAACCCCGCCTTTTGCTCCTCCAAGGGGCAGCTTATGAAGGACACATTTCCAGGTCATGAGGGCTGCAAGGGCTCTCGTAGTTTCCATAGTAACGTCAGGATGAAAACGTACGCCCCCCTTTGCAGGGCCCAGAGCTTCATTGTACTGCACCCGGAAGCCTTTAAAAACTTTTATAGAACCACCTCCATGTGGACAGTCCGAGAAACATAGAGTTCTCTCATAGGCATTTCCAGAAATGCTTCCATGTCAGGCGTGAGCTTAAGGCCTCAGCACAGGTGCACAGGTGCTGCTTGACGTCTTCAAGGAGCTTGGAACGAAAAACCACAGTTACCCCACTTCACAAGTACCCACTTTAAAATAATGGGTTCCAGAAAGTTAAATACCTGCTGAATACTAATCCTTTTTAATCCTTCTGCACACCTTTCTCTTTGAGGACAGCATGAGCCTCAAACCCTTTCGGTCCATTTCATCTAAAGCCAGTAAAAACAAAAAAGCCTTAATTTTAAGGGGCTGCGTGATGTCAAAAGAGTGTCCTTAAGAATGTTCCGAAAGCTTTCATAAGTCTGAAGGAATTTCCTGAAAACATAAGCTTTCTCAGAAGGATAGAAGGATGGTCCATGTCTCCGTACTCGGTAATCGTGTTGAGAATCGAAGGGGTGTTTAGCGAACCTATAAGGTCATTGAACTGCCTGTCTTCAAGTTTCCCGATGTAATCATGGATTTTCATGCCTATTTCAAGCTCTCTTTCAAGACCCTTCCGCCAGAGCTGGTCATACTCGGCAAGCCGCTTTGCCGAGGTATCTCCTTCAAGGGCAGCCTGTGCAGCAACCTTTCCAGCAATTTTTGCCGCAAAAGCCCCGGTGTAGACTCCTCCTCCTGATGTTGGTTTTGTCTGCCCTGCCGCATCACCAACCAGCAGAACCCCATCAGATACCGTTTTTTTCTGAGGGCCTATCGGGATTCCACCCACTACAAAATCAAGCATACCTCCTGAGTATCTCTCTTTTACATGAGGGTTGGAGCGGAGGAAATTCTCAAGATAAGAAAGAGGAGAGTTCTCTTCGTGCCCATTTTTCCAGGCAAGCCCAGGTTCAAGGGCAAGTGCAATCCTTGAAATTTTTTCATTAACAGGTACAGTCCAGGCAAAAAAGCCTGGAGCAACAGAACCCGGAAAAAGTTCAACAAAGTCGCTGTCATCCGAGGCATAAGGGGCTTCTATCTGGATCCCCGGAAGTACGCTGGCAGGCTTTTCAAGTCCTGCATAGCTGGCTATCCGGCTTTTTACACCGTCTGCCCCTATCACGGTGGATGTGCATATTGTTTCAGGTTTGCCGTTTTTCAGTACCTTGAGTTTTACCGTAGAATTTTGCTGTTCCTCTTTATCGGTTTTTGGACTCGGCATTTCGAGTCCTACAGCTCTTGTCCTGAGAGAGAGTTCCACACCTTCTTCCACAGCCCTTATTGCAAGGGCGCGGTCGAAGTTTTTCCGCGAGACTACATACGCTTTGGTCTGCTTTCCATCGATTGGCAGGCATTGCCCATCTGGAGCATGTACAAAGGCTCCACGCACGGAATTGAACACAAACTCGTCCGAAGGCTTGAGCTCACACTCTGCAACCGCTCTGGTGCTCAAAAGTCCGGTACAGCTTACAGGCGACCCTATGAAAGCATGCTCTTCAAGCAGGAGAACCTTGGCCCCATTCAGGGCTGCATAGCGAGCTGCAGTGGATCCCACTGGCCCGGCTCCAACCACAACAACATCATATTTCATACCGTGTTAACCTCGAAAATAAGCCCTTAATATAGAAGGAAGCTTAATATACTCACAATTATATATAATTATAATTTTTATATTTAATGTGATTTTGGATACAGTGATATTGGATGTAGTAACATTTATTATAGATATGTGAATTATTTTAGATATGTGAATTATTTTAGATATGTGAATTTTACTTGTGATAATAATTTTTATTTGCTGTATTAATTCCTTTCTTGACAAAAAGAGTTCTTTGTCAGTCAGATTTCCTTTATTTAATAGATTAAACTTTTTATTAAGCTGCTGAGTTTTTAATTGATCTCCAAATTACTTAGAGTTTAGAATAAAACAATTTTTTTGGACTGCTGAAGCTTTCTAAACCTCACAATTTTAATATATTGATAAATAATTTGTGGTATTCCTTAATACATCCTTAGTTTGACAATATAAATTAAATTTAGTAGGGAGCTTCAATTTTTTGTCAAAAATCAAAGTTGTGTTGGCGCACCCCACTGCAAGCTAGCGGGGTATTCGAATGAAATCAATTGACAGTATTCATAAATTTCGTCAAATTGCCTCTGATTTTTCAGCTTTACACTCACTATAAAGTAAATGAGTGGAGATTTTTGTCCCATTTTAGCACTTTTGGCATCTGACTTTTTGGATAGTATCTATATTTTATCTGAGATTCATGCTATCTGTTAAATTGTATACCAAAAATTTGATCAAAAATAGATAAATAGACCCTTCAAAGTCTGCACTAAGCCTGGCAACTTATAATAATCAATATTTGAAGACTATATTTTATAAAATATACAATAACTCGACGAAATTTAAATCAGATTTTAATCTTGTTAAGTATACACGGAATTTTCGGATTGCTGGTAAAAAATATAACAACGGGCTTGTAAAATATATGAAAAGTGAATTTTCTCACTATTTTTGTTATTAAGTAGAAGTTTCAAAATATGTGAAAAGTAACATAAATGTAAATTAATAGTTTTACAAAATTTTAAGTATTATTACTAACAGTTGTCAATGTTAGCCTGTTATAACGATTTTAAATAGGTATAAGCTCTGCAGATCTAAAAACATACAGTATCACAAATTACAATAATATACAAAAAATTCATGATCATTTTAAAAAGTCAAATGGAAAATCTATGTATCTATTAGATGAATTCTAAGTTCATCAAGCAAACTAAAATAAATATTTATTTTGGTGATTGGAAGAATGAAAGGTAAGCAAAAGTTAAAAACTAACATGTTACTCATAGCATTACTAATTTTAAGTTTGATTTTTGTGTCAGTCTTGAGTTTTGAAAAAGTAAAACAGGACATGAATGGGTCAAAAGCTGAGGACATAGATGGGTCAGAAGCTGAATTGGTTGAAGAACAAGAACCGGCGGTTTCCGCAGATCTAATCACAGAAAATAGACCTTACTGGTATTTGCTTATTGCAGGTAAAGAAGAGCAGAAAACCCTATTTCAGTATATTGACAATTGCAGCGCTTCTGATCAAGAAAAGCAATCTATGAAACAATCTATGGCAGATATATGGAGTAGATATCCTGATAATATCACAGAGAAAGATTATCAAGCACTTGAATTAGTGGATACAAAAGTAGGAGAGTATCTTAATGATACATATGGTAAAATTTACACACGTGAGGAATAAAATCAATTGCGGCAAAGACTGAGGATTAAAGTCCAATTTTAGATAGTTAATAGTCCAATGATGTTGATTTTCCAGTTCAACTGCGTAAGTCCTATATGGATTAAGTACTGAAGCAGGAGTAGTACGTGAGAATAATTGTTTTTACGGAATATCCCGTCGTTTTTCCCTTAATTACCAGTATTCCACTAATTATTATTATCCGGTCATCAACTGTTGTATCCTGAAATAATTTCGTAAATTCAAAGCCATTTGAAAGTTCAATACACGATACAATAGCAATCGGCGCAAAAAGTTAAATATTGAGCAAGTTTTAATTCCATTTTGTATTATGGAATAATCATGTAAAATGAAACAAGTTATAAGTTGGAGTAAGATAGTGGGTCAATTATATACAATGAGTTCATCCAAAAACTTGAAATTTGCTTCTTGGGCATCGTATTTCGAATAATCAATCAAGATCAAGATCAAGATCATGAAAACAATTCTGAGAATTCCCAACGATTAAGAGTAAAGTGGCTTTTGGGATAGACTCAATATATAATTGGAATAAAAAAATTGGAAAAGCAAAATAATTGTGGGATAAAACGTATTTAATCTCTTTAATGATCTCGCCCAACAATTTAAAGTCAAATCTTGAGAAGTAGCGTATGATTCCATCATATCACCCTTCATGTATCAAGGAATAACGCTAAATATTGATAAATACATTCATCGTGCGACTGAACCATAAAACTGAAAGATCAAATATTTAATGATTTCTTCAAACTACTAACCAGGATTTTCATGCAGCAGAAAAAAGAAAAACTCCAGGTTTCGGGCTCACAGAAAACAGATAAAAGTTATCAGGGCACAAAGAAAGCCCGGAATTCGGATAATAAAACTTCCCGAACCTTGGATAATAAAGCTTCCAGAACTTCAGATAGAAAAAACTCTCGGACACGGCAAAGCAGGGTAAAAAACAAATCTCCAGGTTTTAAAGGAAAGCCTTCTGAGGGAAAACACACTTCCGGCAAAAGCGCTGGCTATAAAGGAAGTCAGGACTTGGTCCCTGCGAAGAAAAAGAACGTCCAGCGTTTTGAGTATGAAGACAATAAAATTTTCTGGTGCGAAAAATGTAACTTGCCTCTTATAGGAGAAAAATGTGGAATATGCGGCAGCAAAGGGGAAGTCCTTCAACTCTCTCAGCCTGCAGATGTTCGTTTTTGCTCTCCTTACGAGCAAGAAATCATAGACAGGCAGCTTCACTCAGCTTTTGGTTGCAATCCTCTTGGAGATAAGCTAATTCTTCTAAACAAAATCCCAGGAGAAGACAAAACTGATGAAGTGCTCGTAAATGGCTTTATTTTCGGAATTCTCCGGTTTGAGCTCTCTAAAATGGATTACAGTTTTGAACCCTCTCTCCAGGGCGCAAAAATTCTCCTGAAACATGCTAAAAGCAGGAAAGTCGAGCTTAAGAAAACAAAACGGCACCTTAACGGAAAAAATGTCACAGCAGAATCTGTTGAAGCTTTCGACAGCAATATAAAAGCAGGAGACTTTGTCCTTGTTACTGCAGGCAGTCTGACAGGCTATGGAGTTTCTTTAGTTGACGGCGCGGATTTTTCGGGCCTGAAAAACCTGCCTGAGCCCGAGAACCGGACTGAATTGGAGTCTTCAAGCGGAGCCAGGACAAAAGTGGAATCTTCAACCGGAACCGGAACAAAAGTTCTCAGGATCAGGAAGATTGATAGCAGTGAAGCGTTACTTCGTCCTGAGACTCTGGATCTTGCGGCATGCATAGAGGCAAACAAAAAACATCTCCAGGTGCTTGGGAAGAATGCAATCAATACTATTCGCGGGATTATTTCCAGGAAAGAATATAAAAACCTGCCTGTTTATGTCTCCTTCAGCGGCGGGAAAGACAGTCTTGTGGTGCTTGACCTGGCGCGGGCGTCCCTTAAGCAAAGGGAGCTCAAAGCTTTCTTCCTGAACACAGGGATTGAGTTCCCGGAAACTGTCGAGTTTGTACGAAATTTTTGCCGGGAAAGGGAAATTTCACTCATAGAGGCAAATGCAGGTTCCACTTTCTGGGAGCAGGTAGGAAAATTCGGGCCTCCTGCAAAGGATTTTCGCTGGTGCTGTAAGGTCTGCAAGCTTGCATCAGCAGGGAACTTCGATACACAGAAAGAAGCCTCATCTCGAAAAGGAAACAGTGATGTGGCTTATCTTACAATTGACGGTAAGCGTAAGCACGAATCGTTCTCAAGGGCAAGGATTGCAGCAAGTGAGACAAATCCTTTTGTCCCTGCCCAGCTCAACATCTTTCCTATAAGGGATTGGAAGGCGATTGAGGTGTGGCTTTACATACACTGGAGGCAGCTCTCCTACAATCCTCTCTATGACCTTGGCTTTGAAAGGGTAGGCTGCTGGCTTTGCCCGTCTGCCCTTGCTGCAGAATACGCCAGGGTAAAAGACCTGCACCCTGAAATGTAT
Organism: Methanosarcina sp. A14; assembly: GCF_001729375.1. NCBI lineage: Archaea > Methanobacteriati > Methanobacteriota > Methanomicrobia > Methanosarcinales > Methanosarcinaceae > Methanosarcina > Methanosarcina sp. A14. Next base: position 11,847 of record NZ_LZPK01000369.1, read on the forward strand.
GCAAAGTGGAACGCTTTTCTGCTGGAGTGGGCAAAGTCCAGAGGGCTGTCCGAAAAATTCGTAGAGCATGGGTTCTGGCGCTGGAAAGAACTGCCTCCCAAGATGTTAAAACTGGCTAAAGAGTTAGAGATTTCCGTGCTTGCCAGAGAAAAAACTGAAGACTTTGAAATTGAAGTCGTGTCAGGAATTTCTCCCTGCCGGGCAGGAGGCTATTCAATAGAAGCAGCTGTGAAGGGCATCAGGGAAAAAGAAGCTGCAAGCTTCATCAATGTTCTCGGAAACACGATTTATGCGGAAGACCTGGGGATGTTGCTGGTTAAAACCGGGACCGGAACTGTAAAGTTTTTTTCGAACGGGAATCTGCTTGCAAGTTCGGAAACAAAGGAAAAAGCAGTTTCACTTTTTAAGGAGGCTGCAAAGCAGTTTACAAGGCTTTCTCGCTGTACTGGCTGTGGGATCTGTGTAAAAGCCTGTCCTGTAGGGGCGGCTTCTCTCGAAGGGAAAATGCCGCATGTAAGCGAAGCCTGCATCAGATGCGGAAAATGTACAGAGTCCTGTGTGGTAACTCGATACTTTGATAAGCTCGTACCTGACCTGGATCAAAAGTTAAAGGTGTGATCTGCCAGAAATCCAAATTTCACATCTCTGTGATATTTTTAAATAGTTTCTAAATATATTTAGATATAACACTTTCTAATAAAGTTTGGAACTTGCAATTCACCATTTTCTTCCATAAATTGATTTAAACCTGTATACCTTATTTCGACCTGTATACTGATTAAATCCATATACCTTATTTCGATCTGTACTGATTAAACCTATATACCTTGTTTCGACCTGTACTGATTAAATCCATATACCTTGTTTCGACCTGTACTGATTAAACCTATATACCTTGTTTCGATCTGTATACTTGATTTGAACCTCTATAATTTATCTATTCAAACGGAACTGAAAAATGAGACTAAGCCAAAGCCCTGACGGCGTAAGTCAGATCATAGCCAACCGATGGAAAATTGGAGCAGCACTGGCTGTAGCGCTGCTTCTGTACTTTGCATTTCTAATTCTGCTGCCCCTCGCAGATGGAATCGTGCTTGGCATAGTCTTTGCTTACATTGCCAGGCCTATCCGGGTAAAATTCAAAAAGCACAGAAAAATAGGAGCACTCGTTGCCAGTTTGTGCATATTCATCCCTATAGTGTTTATTGTCGGGGCAGGTATTGTTGAGATCCTTAACCAGGTCTCCTGGATTATTGGACATAAGACGGCAGTTGCGGCATCAATTCTAAATATCATAAACTCTCTGAACATTCCGGATAGAATCATAGAAAGTATTAATTCTGCCATATGGGACCTCTTTACCTCGCTGCTCCCTGCAGTAGGCAGTATAGGATTTCTTTCATATGCCCAGAGTATCGGTCTATTTTTCATTAATTTTGTAATCTCGATCATTTTCTGCTATTTTATACTCGCTGATGGGGATCGGCTTTACTGCGCATTTCTTGGTGTGATCCCAAAAGAGTACAAAGAAGTTGTAAACCGTTACGCGCATCATCTTGATATAATCCTTAAAGGAGTTTTCATAGGCAATGCATACTCTGCTCTAATAGTAAGCGTAACCTCAGTTATTGTTTTCTACGCTTTTGGATTTACCCATGTGCTTGCCCTGGCGACCCTCATCTTCATAGCTTCGATAATTCCTCTTTTTGCCGGTTACATGGTGCTATTGCCTCTAGCTTTACTGCGGTACTTTGAGTTAGGGTTTAAAAGCGCAGCTACTTTCTTTATAGTATCCTCAATCATTATCTACGGCCCTCCAGAGCTGATTCTCAGGCCCTATCTGACCAGCCTGCAGTCCAAGATTCACCCGATGCTGCTTATGCTTGCCTTCTTGGGCGGGGCTTTTGTCGGAGGGATTGCAGGATTTTTTGCAGCCCCTATTCTTCTCGGGGCTCTGGTTGCGGCTTACAGGGTTTATCAAGATCACACCCATCCGGAACTTGCCGAGACCTGCGCAGACCTCAAGAAAATGGGACATCCCAATAAAGCTGGCTCGGAAAAGTAATTTTGAGTTAAACTCAGAAAATGTACCGAAAAACATAGGAGATCATGGAGTTTTCCAGGATATGCCCAAAAATATCAATCGAAAGGGATTATTTTATATTGTTGAAGGATATTAGGACTGTCATATATTCTTCGTTACCCCTTTAAATCAAGATCTACTGACGGTACAGACCTCAGTCAGTCTTATATGAATCAATTGTTTGATTCAACCGAAACTACTTAGGGACAGAATTACAGACCGAAAATAATTCGGGATAAATTACAGGCCGAAAATAATTCGGAACAAAATCCCATAAAGAAGCACTACAGAATTCCTCATAGGAGCACTAGGTGATAGAATGCAATTATTGCTCATTCACTCTGATTATATTGAATACGAAACCAAAAAACAAACTCCAGTTGCTGAAAAAATTGAAGAATCCTTAAAGTCCGGCAGGCTTGAGGAAGCACTTACCGCTTTTATGGCTGTTGAAAGTGTAGATGAGGCAAATCCTGAAGACACTATAGAAAAGACGGCTTCCGAAATTGAAAAGGTAGCTACTCAGGTCAAAACCAACCGTATAATGCTCTATCCTTACGCTCACTTAAGTTCTGATCTTTCTTCTCCGAAAGTTGCAGTAAAGGTACTGAAAGGGATAGAGACTGCACTCTCAGGTAAATATGAGGTCAAACGCGCTCCTTTCGGGTGGTATAAGGCTTTTAGTATCAGCTGTAAAGGGCACCCACTTTCCGAACTCTCCAGGAGCATACGCCCCGAAGGAACTCAAAAAGCAGCAGGCAAAGTCGAGGCAGGTGGAGAAAAAGAAGAGGTTGTTTCCGAAGCCCTCAAAGCCGAAGGTACGGCAAAGTCTTACTGGCGTATCCTTACCCCTGATGGAGAACTTCACGAAATCGAAAATTTCGACCTTACGCCTTACCCCAAACTCCAGCAGTTTGTAAACTACGAAATTTCCAAGAGCAGAGCTGTTGAACGTGCTCCTCCTCATGTTGAGCTTATGCGGAGGCTTGAGCTTGCGGACTACGAACCAGGTTCTGATTCCGGAAACATGCGATATTACCCTAAAGGGAGACTTATAAAAGCCCTTCTTGAAAATTATGTGCTTGATGTCGCAACCGATTTCGGGGCAATGGAAGTTGAAACTCCTATCATGTATGACATGAACCATCCGACTCTTAAAAAATATCTGGACAGGTTCCCTGCAAGGCAGTACTCCATTGAGTCCGACAAGCGGCATATGTTCCTGCGTTTTGCAGCCTGTTTCGGGCAGTTCCTTATGAACCACGACATGACGATTTCCTACAGGAACCTGCCTCTTCGGATGATCGAAATGACCCGCTACAGTTTCAGAAAGGAACAGCGGGGAGAACTTGTGGGCTTGAGAAGACTCAGGGCTTTTACCATGCCTGATATGCACAGCCTTTGCGAGGACATGGACCAGGCTGTAGACCAGTTCAAAAAGCAGTATGACCTCTGCATTAATGTGCTTGAAAATATAGGAATCCATATTAAGGATTATGAGGTAGCCATCCGCTTTACCAAGGACTTTTACGAGTCGAATAAAGAGCTTGTGGTCAATATGGCAAGGACCGTCGACAAACCTGTGCTTGTTGAGATGTGGGATACTCGTTTCTTCTATTTCGTGCTCAAGTTCGAGTTTAATTTCGTAGACGCTCTTGCGAAGGCAAGTGCACTTTCCACGGTCCAGATTGATGTCGAAAATGCCGAAAGGTATGATATTTCTTACGTAAATGCTGACGGCAAACTGGAAAGGCCTACCGTGCTTCACTGCTCTCCAAGCGGGGCAATCGAACGCTGCATTTATGCTCTTCTCGAAAAAGCTGCAATGGAAACCGAAGAAGGAAAGGTTCCTATGCTGCCAGTATGGCTTTCTCCTACCCAGGTCAGGATTGTGCCAATCTCAGAAAAACACGTCGCTTTTGCCGAAGAGGTTTCACAGAAGCTAGACTGCAGGGTTGATATTGACGACCGTGACCTGTCAATAGGAAAGAAAGTGAGGGAAGCAGGCAGGGAATGGGTTCCTTACGTGGTTGTCATTGGAGATAAAGAAATCGAGAACGGCACCATTAATGTAACCATTCGGGCCGAATCCGAACAGAACAAGCCTAAAAAAGTTCAAATTACTCCGGAAGAGCTTAACGACAGAATTAAAGGCGAAATTGCAGGAAAACCGTATAGGAAACTGCCCCTCTCAAAATACCTTTCTGGAAGACCAAAGTTCGTTTAAACATATTAATATTTTATGAACTTAATATATTAAGAACTTTTCCAAAAAATGAACATATTGTAATTTTCTGAACACTTCTCAAAAAAAGTTTTCGGAAACTGCCAGAGGAAGCAAAAATTCCCTGTTTGCCTGTTTCTTCTGGCTTTTTAGCATAACATATATATTGATGTAATTCTTATTATTGAAAGAGGAGTCCTTTTAAATAAAAGTAGTTCTAGGTTTGTTCTTCTCCGTTTCTGGACGAAAATATCCCGATCTAAGCATTTTGGAATGAAATTTTTACTAAATGGAATTTTTACTAGTTATTTGTAAGTTATGGGGAGTTACTTCTTATTGAGTTTATAATTACATGCAGAATTTCCTGTTATAGATTATACCAATTTCCCAGAAATCCTTTGTAAGGTACTTTCTGGTTTTGATATCAAATTTTTACATTGACAAGTGTAAGGACAGCGTAACTGATGACAATTTCAAATGAGACCGCAGTCGGTATGGAAACCGTCGAGCTTGAGCCCTTGAGAAAAGATAAAAAGAAAATTTTTGAGGATATTCTAAAATATCTTAAAACCAATCAGAGAGGCTATATCAAGGTTCCTACAGGCTGGGGTAAAACCTTTCTTTCGAAACATATAATGAAGAAGTACTACGACGAAGGAAAAGTCGTGCTTTTCCTTGTCTCGAAAAACAATCCTCTTCTTAGCCAGACCTATTATGACAGGAAGAAAAAACGGCCCCTTTTTCCCAACAGTGCACTTCTCTCATCCAAGCATAAGGTAGACCGAAAAGAACTTGCTGAAACTTTAAGGGTTTTTGGGCAGGAAAAAGATAAGGGTTTTGTTCTTTTTGCCTCGCTTCAGACCGTACTTGGAAAACAGAGCTCTGAGATCAAGAACCTGATTCTTGAACTTACCGACCTTGCAATAGTGGATGAGATACACAATTTCATTAACAATCGAGGAAACGATTTTCTCAATGAATTGGGGGAAAGGACAAAAATCCTGGGAATGACTGCAACCCCATTCCAGGGGGTTGTCGGGAATGTCAAGTTCGTGGATGAAATTGCAGGAGATATGAGAGAAGTCTACGCAAAAACCCTTCCTGAATGCATCCTGGACAACGAACTTGCCCCCCTTAAGTACACGATTGCCGAGAGTTCGGAGGATATCTTTGAGATCTTCGATTTTGAAAGAGGGCTTGATGAACTTGATAAGCAGGACCTTTTCCTTGACTGCAGCACTCCTGACAAGTTGAAAAAGGTTATTCGACGAACCCAGCTTGCAAAAGATGTGTACGAGTCTATGATAAAACACAAGCATGCAAAAACGCTTGTCTTTTGCGCTCCTGTGAGGAAGCGTGTCTATGGAGTAGGGGCTGATGATAAGGAAATTAACGCTTTCCATGCAAAGCTTACCTCCTCTGTCTTCAATGGGGAAATTTCGATCCCTGAATCCGAAAAGGACCCTGAGCCTATCCTGCCTTTAAATTTTGAGAATTATACCCCTGAAGGTGAGTTTCAGGACGCCGTTTTTATAAGCTCGGAACTACCCAAAAATGAACAAAATGCCATTCTTGCAGCTTTCAGGGAAATGGGAAAGCCACCTTATGTTCTATGCACCGTAGGTATGCTGATTGAAGGGTTTGATTTTCCGGAACTTGAAGCCCTTATTTTGCTGCGCCCTACTCTGAGTATGCGGCTCTTTGAACAGCAGGTAGGAAGGGTGACAAGGCTTTCTTCAATCTCAGGAAAGAAACAGGGCAATATCTTCGAGATTTCGGATAGTATTGATTCTCTCTACCAGCGCTTTGGAGAAGGTGTTTTTTCCGGGGAAAAGGTTGACCAGGTGCAGATGCTACAGCCTGAGATCCGCCTTGAAGAACTTTTTTCAGAAGGCGATGCAGCCAGGGCAATCGAGGAAGGAAAGATCGAGATTAAGAAGGTAGAATTTGGACCTCAAAGAAAAGGGAAGGGAAAAAGAAAAAGGGCTCAGATTCGGGAAATCCCGGTAAGGCTTCCTCCAACATCCATCCGGGCAAAGTATTTTTCACGCCTGCTTGCACTGACCGAGGAGAAAGACATAGGAGCTTTTGAGCGGGAAAAGCGTGAACTCATGCGGGCTACCCTGAGGTTTCGGGTTAGGGAACTTAGGGATGCAGAAGAACTTGCAGAGCTTGCAGGCAATATAAATAAGCTCAAGCGGGAAGCTTATGAAGACCGCAGACTCGGGGATGTTTCAAGGCAGCATAAACCCAAGGTTTTCGGGGAAGTCGAATGGCTGCTAAAACTTCAGGCCCTAAACTCCCTCAAGTATAACGGTGGACACCTCTCGATGCCTGAGAAAAACCGGATCTTAAAAACTCTGAATTTCGAGCCCGATTTCCGAAAAATAGACAGCCTCAGGCTTAAATGCCTGAAACTCGGTTCGACCCAGAAGACTATCCCTGAACTTGTAAAGGTTCTGGGGTTCGTAAGCCGCCTCTCGTCTTCGGAAACCTACCAGTTCCTCGACAAGAAGAAAAAGGATCACTGGAAAAGGGAGTTCATGCCTGCGGTTTACTGGGGTTTCTGCTTTATCGATGATTCTCCTGAACTGAAGGAGCTTTTCGAGTCTACGGAATGGGACAGGCGGGTCAAAAATATTATCAGGCAAAAATAAATTTTATCGTATCCTCTTCAATTGTATGGGTAAAAGTAAATTTCATGTATTTACTGAAAATTTAAAAATTTAATTAAGTTTGAAAAATAACCTCAAGCGATGCATTCAACTTTATAACTGTATAATTAAATTGTTGTGAATTTTTCGAGTTGGAAAATTCTCCATTGAATTTGAAGAGGATACCTTTTTTCTTTTCTACATAAAAGCACATCTAGAATGGTTTTCTGATTCTTATTGGGAACTGTACTGTAGTTAATGTTTACAGGCTTTATGGATACATCCTGAATTATTACGAGATAATTTTTTATAAAATGTTGGGTATGGGATTTTTCATAAAAAATATGAAATATGCGGTTATATAATTAGGCAAAGAGAAATCTGCAACAAGCAAAAACTTATTTCATAAACATAATATAAAGCCGAAGGGGGGCTTAGCTTGATATTTGAACGCATTAAATCTGAAGGTCTGGCTCATCTTTCCTATTTCATTGGTTCGGAAAATGAAGCCATAGTTATCGATCCTCGAAGAGACTGTCAGGTCTATGTCGAACTTGCCAGAAGAGAGGGTATGAACATAAAATATATTTTTGAAACCCACAGAAATGAAGACTACGTAATCGGTTCCCTGGAATTGAAGAAGCTTACAGACGCAGAGATTTATCATGGCCACGGAGTGGATTTCAAATACGGGAACTACTTGAATGAAGGCCAGGAGTTTGATTTAGGCTCAATGGAATTGACGGCTTTACATACTCCGGGACATACCGACGAGAGTATGTCCTATGTCCTGACAGACCTTGATACAGGAAAAGAGCCAGTAATGGTTTTTACAGGAGATGCCCTGTTTGTAGGCGATACCGGAAGAATCGATCTCTATGGCCCAGGGGAAGCTCCAGGGCTGGCAGCAAATCTCTACGACAGTATATTTAACAAAATCCTTCCACTGGGAGATGGAGTAATACTATGTCCTGCACATGGCTCAGGCTCGGTTTGCGGAGGAGCTATTGCTAAACGGGACTACAGTACGCTTGGACTTGAGCGTGTACAGAATCCTGCTCTTCAGAAAACAAACAGAGAAGAATTTATTAAGTTCAAACTTGAAGAGCAGCTTGATTTCCCTCCTTACTTCAAGAAAATGGAACAGTACAACCTGCAAGGACCTCCTCTGCTGCAGGGCCTGCCTACTCCGAAGCCGCTTTCACCCGCGGAGTTCAGGAAGAAAATAGAAAAAGGAGCAGTGGTCGTTGATATGCGCATGCCTCATTCCTTTGGAGGAGCGCATATCAGAAACTCCTACAGCATCTGGCTCGGAGTGGTACCTTCATTTGCGGGCTGGGTTCTTCCTTATAATAAACCCATACTCCTCGTGCTGGAGGAAAAAGAACAGCTTGAAACTGCTGTAAGGTATCTGGTCCGTCTGGGCTATGACAATATAACGGGTTTTTTGAACGACGGAATTTCAGCCTGGTATATGAAAGCTTTACCCGTAGACGAAGTTAGTTTGATCTCGGTCCACGATCTGAAGAATAAACTGGAGAAGCACGAGGAGATGACACTACTGGATGTGAGGAAGGAAAAAGAATGGAATGAAGGGCACATTCAGGGAGCTAAACATATATACGTTGGGAAACTTAATAAAAACATGGATAAAGTTCCAAAGGACTCTCAGGTAATTGTTTATTGTGACAGTTCCAGACGTTCCAGTATAGCAGCTTCTATTTTGAAAAAGAATGGCTATAATAATGTATATAATGTGCTTGGCAGCATGACTGCATGGAAAAATGCCGGATACAGCACAGTAAAATAAACTTTTTTATAAATTTATTTTTATAAATTTGCTTTTCTTTAATCTGTGTACTCAGAAAAGGAATTTAGAAATCTTTATATTCTCTCTCTTTTTTTAACATACCATGGTTTTACATGTTCCACGCATTCTTCTTCCAAAAGATAATTGGGAAAAGTGGGCAGTGATTGCCTGTGATCAGCACACTCAGGATCCGGAATACTGGAAAAGAGTTGAAGAATTTATTGGAGATACCCCCTCTACTTTTAATTTAATTTATCCGGAAATATATCTTCCGCTAGATGAGAATAGAGTAAATAAGATTCATAAAACTATAAGTGACTACAAAAAACTTCTCGTTGACCACGGCCCCTGTTTTATTCTTGTAAGGCGTTCGGTCTCAGATAAGAAAAGAACCGGGCTTGTTGTTGCAATAGACCTGGAAGAATACCAGTTCAACGGGTCCGAATCATTTATCAAACCAACGGAAGGCACTATTAAAGAAAGGCTTCCAGCAAGAGTTAGGATAAGGGAAAACGCAGAACTGGAACTCTCGCACATCTTAGTGTTATATGATGACCCTTCTTTCTCGGTTATCCCCAGAAACCCTGATAATTTTGTTTGTGAAGAAGACAAGGTTTATGATTTTGACCTGATGGAAAACGGCGGCCACGTTGCAGGTTACAGGATCAGTAATGAAAAGATAATTAAAGAAATTTCGGAGAAAATCCTGAACCTGGGAACCCTTCTTGTTGGTGATGGAAACCACAGCCTTGCTGCTGCAAAGAGCTTCTGGGAACAAATTAAAGGGACCGTACAGGCCGATCATCCTGCAAGATACGCAATGGTTGAACTTGTAAATGTTCACGACCCCGGGCTGTCCTTTGAACCTATTCACAGGGTTGTAAGCGGAATTGAACCTGAAGAACTGCTCAAAAAATTTGATGCAAGAATCGAAGAAACTAGCACCTCCCCCTCAAATGCCGATTTCCCGGTTGCAGGACATTCAATAGGATTTATTACAAAAGACAGGTCTGGTGTGCTGGTTTTTGATAATCCTGTTTACGATCTTGAGGTTGAAACCCTTGACGAGATCATTGAGAATTATTCGATCGAATATGAACATGATCCTGAAGTTGTGGAAAAACTTGGAAAAAAACAGGGTAATATCGGTTTCTTCCTCCCCTCATTAAAACAGAGCGATTTCTTTTCTCTAATTAAAAAGAAAGGGGTTCTTCCAAGAAAATCTTTTTCCCTTGGAAAGGAAAATGAGAAGAGATATTATATTGAAGCCAGAAAGATTGTTCCATAAGGCTTTCTGGCCTGTAGTCTCTTTCAGTTTTCTTTTTACTCTTGCTGACTCTTCTTATTTTCCTTCATTTTCTTCTATTTTCCTTTGTCTTTATCTGATACTGTTTAATTGCGATATCTAGGAAAGACTTAAAAAAGTTATATCAAATTTTAAAAGGGACGATTCCAATTAAAAAAACATGTCAATATATAACAAGACGACTTACTTCGACAGTCAAATTATAAATACCTTTAATCTAATAATTGGTTTATCGGGTAAATAATCACTGGGGGAGTGAAATATGCCGGGTTTGATAGGACTTGCTGTGGTCTTTCTAATATTGGCATTGATTGCATATATACTGGGCGCAAGGGGAGTTGCCGGTTTATCAATGGACATTGCAAAGTGGCTCGTCATAATCTTTATCATACTTGCAATCATCTCGTACTTGTTATGACGGTAGCCTTAATTAGGTTAGCACTGGTTCAGATAGCTTATAGACTCGAGGTGATAGAGAGTAATAAGTGAAACTTGAGGTAATAGAGAGTAATATATTAATATCAACAGATCAAAGCTTTACTTTTCCTTATACTTTGTCTATAATTACTCAGGCACATTAAAAATCAGTTTGCTTATTTTTCGTTTCAGTTAAGATGATTTCACATTAGTTAAGTCACTTTCCGATATTTTATATTTTTTTGATTTTTTACATCAGTGTCATGGCAACTTGATTATGATACGTTAATACATAGACAACACTTCATTCATAGTACTTTTCTTAATTATAATGATTTATAAATAAATTTCCATAGCACTAGCTTATATAAAGTTTCTTTGATTAATTTAATCTGAGTGGTATAATGTTAAGTTAAATTGAATAAATTAACGATAATTTGTTAAACTATAATTTAAGATGAATATTAATATCATAGTGCAATTATAATTTGTACCAATATACTTATATTGCTTTATATTAATTCCCGGTTAATTAATCGAAGTATCACCCATACTTTGAATGTACTGGGGAATCAAATTGAACAGGTTAATTATTTTATTGGAAGTTTTTCTCCTCTTAACATTAGGCTCGGGCATCGGAGCTGCGGCTGAGGTTTACGTCCAGCCTGGAGATTCGATACAAACCGCATTGGACAATGCAGTCTCAGGTGATGTAATTATCTTAAAACCCGGAACCTATATCGAGAATATCAAAATAGACAAAGATAACCTCGTAATATCTTCGGAATCCGGGAATCCTGATGACACGATGATTACGGCTAAGAGCTCAGACAATCATGTAATCTCCTTGCAGGCTGATAAAGTAAAAATTAGTGGACTTGGGATTACAGGAACAAAAAACAGCTATTCCGGAATCTGTCTCTCAGAATGTAATAACTGCATCATTGAGAATAATAAAATTCAGAACAACGGCTATGGAATTTATCTTTTGAACTCAAAAGGCAATACGCTCTCAAATAACGTGGTTACAAATAATGGAGAATATGGGATCCTATTATCGGCCTCAACCAATAATACCTTCTCCGGAAATACGGCTTCGGATAATAAAGACACTGGCGTCCATATCAGCACTTCCGACAGTAACACGCTTACAGGCAATAATGTATCCTTAAACGACGTTTACGGCCTTTTTGTCTGTCCAGAGAGTGATGATAATCTGATTTATAATAACTATTTCAACAACACCGCCAATGCAGAGGTTCAAAATGGAGTTGGAAATGCCTACAACACAGAAAAGACCGAAGGTGAGAATATTGTAGGCGGCCCCTATCTTGGAGGTAATTTCTGGGCAGAACCTGAAGGTACAGGTTTTTCGGATACAGCAGTAGATGCGAATGGAGACGGAATTGCAGACTCCGAATACAGGCTCTCGCAAAGCACCTACTCTGATAAGTTACCTCTTATTTCATCATCCAAGTCACAGCAGCTCGGACCTCCGGAAGCAAACTTCGAAATGAACAATAGCAATGGCTCTGCTCCTCTTGCAGTCCAGTTTACCGACCTGTCCGAAAATGCAGACTCATGGAGCTGGGACTTTGAGAGTGACGGGAAGATCGACTCTACTGAGGAAAATCCGGTTCATGTGTTTACGACAATGGGGGCTTACACTGTTACCTTCAGCGCTACAAATAAAAATGGAACAGATTCAAAAACTTCCGCAGTAATTGTTACCCATCCTGTTATGGTTACCAATCCTGTTGAAAACGGCTCTGGGAACAATACAACCGTGGATAACGAAACTGGCGAAAACGCAACAGGTGCAAATGGAAGTTCCGGTAACGTAACCAGAGCTGTTGAAGCAGGCGGTAACGGAACCTATTACAACCAAACTGAGGATAGCGGAATTTCCAATGTGGAACTTGATCCCCAGAATGGATCGAAAGCTGCCGCCCTTAATGGAGAGAATGATTCAAGAATAAACACTTCAAGTGTTGAATACGCACTTGAGAATAAAACAGATGCTCCCGGGTTTGAGATCATTTACGGAGCAGTTTCTCTGCTTGCTGTGTTCCTTTACAGAAAAGTAAAACCAGGAAATTAACAAAAACGGCAGATGAATCAAGTATAAATGATAACTGAACCTGACAAAAACCATAACTGAACCAAATAGAATTATCGAAAATTAAATCAAATTGCGGGCGGCCACCCCATCCTTTAGAGGCTGTCCGACAATTCTCTCAGTTAATTGAGGTTCTGCTTTGAATATACTAATATATTATATAATATTTTACTAATTTTTTGGTTTATGGTTTTCATTAAATTTTCAAAGGATCAAGTTTGGACTTTACATCCAGATATTCGAGACCTCATTCTTTAGATCATCTCATTCTTTAGATCATCTCATTCTTTAGATCATCTCATTCTTTAGATCATCTCATTCCTTTAATCATCTCATTCCTTTAGATCATATCTACTACTTGGTTGAAATCTTTTGTAGATGAGATGGATTTTAGTGAATTTGAAATCAGGTATAACGGTTCTAGACATACCTCTTATCATCCGTGCATAATGTATAAGATTTTGATCCAGTCAATACTCGAGGTGAGCTTAAAGGTATACCCTTCACCATGCTATGCCGGATAGTAACGGAAATTAAAGAGAACTCAAAGGAACCATAATTGTTACATACCGGCTTTGGAGTTGGAGATTATAGGTTGTTTTATCAAATTAATGAAGCAGAAAATTAAGTGTAGGTTTTCGATATTTTGACCACTGAACAAGCGCGCACAGGAAACGTGAAAGAATGTGAACTACCTTTTGCCCCAAAAATCGACAGCGTACGGAAAGGATATTACTTCACCGATGCCCAATGAGTTGAAATTTTATTAGATTTGCTTATGTTCTGTCAACTATGGTTACTACTGTCGGATTTTTTGTGATAGAGGCGTTTTAAATACGTAATTCTCATCCATATCCAGCTGGTATTCCAAAATGTCTCGATGTCTACAAACAGATGAGCTTTAGTACAACATCTCCCGTGGTCGGATTCCAGAATCTCTGATGCCTTAAATGTGAATTTTTGAAGTTCTAAAATGTTGTTGCTTTCAATGTGCACTTTACCTATCTATCGGTAATTACTTCAAAAATTCTTCTCTATGAATTTGAATCTTATAGGAAATGACTTTTATTAATCTAAATATATAAACAATAATAAATATTGTATAAATATAATTTTAAAAGGATTTATCGAACAGAAAATAAACAGCATTGAAGGGCACATTTTATGATAAAAACTCTTTCAAAATTCTCTTTTCAGGATATATTAACCGAATCAAGCTGAAGAATATCCAAAAATTGAGAGTGGGGGCACGATATGGTGGAGGGTGAAACCTTCGGGATAAAAAGGTAGAGGATGAAATCCAATCCATACAAAGAAACATCGAAAAAGATCTATTCGATGAACAAAGCAAAGTTCTGGATAGGTTTTATTCGCTGATAACCCTGACAATTACAACATTTGGTTTCGCTATTACGGCTCTTACTTTTTTCTCAGCAGATTAACCACTAATATCGGTGAAGCCTTCTTAGGCAGTGTGCCTAATCTTCTGTAAATTTGAATTCAAGTTTTTACGTACTATGTAGATAATTGATCTTCCGATATGGAATTTTCTACTCCATAACTTTTTGATATTTATGATTTTACAGAAAAATTGGCACACTATCCAAAGGAGCGCCGCTAAATGTACCCTGAACTTCTGAACGCTGCTTTTTGAATTCTTAATTTGAATAAAGTTTCCAATTTGTTCTCCACTTTCAGTCAGTATACAGGCTTCATGCACATTCTTAGCAACATCAATTCCGACATTCAAATACACTTCTCCGAGCCCCCACAACACTAATTTATAGGCCGAGAACCAAATATCCCTCTGCTCTCTACAGATCGTAAGCTCGTAGAAAATTGCCAGATTCTGCAGTTGCAGAGCTGTAACATGTTAAATTGCCGGAGAGCCGTAGGAGTGTAGGGTGATAGTCTATTCAAGCCAGACAATGCTGTAAGTTACAAAAACTACCCTCTCAGCCTACGTTTGTTTTATGAAAATGCAGCTATAAAAGTAAAGCTGCATATTACCCTTTATACGAGTTACTGATAATATTTAATTTTTCCAAGTTCCAATTTGACTATCTGTTATTTGAAGATATTTTATATGAGCTAACGTGAAAAAATATTGATTTGAAAAATATTGTGAAATGTAAGTTAAATTAAAACCTTAAGAGATAGCAATTTTTTATGCATAGAGATAAACATCATTCTTGATAAAGTTGATTTGTTAGTTTTCTATATTTATTTTCAAATAGATCGACATCTTCTGTTACATATTGTTTTAATAACTCTTTTCCCTTGAATTTATGTTTTCGGAATAACTCAAATTGTGTGTATTTCTTTCTATTGCTAAGTGCCTGTTGAGTACAATTTTATTGAAATACACTGGATTCGTGTATGCTATAAAATTACTCAATGTGATCTGACTTTTTGAAAAATTAATGATTAATCAGACAGCAAAGAAACTGGAAATAAGTGCATATCCGTACATATGTGATAGAGTCGGAGATACATTTGAGATGCCATCTCTGGCTCAACTTATCAGAGAAAAAAGTTCATTGAGTGAAAATTGAAATTGAGGGATTTCCACTCAATTTGAAGAGGATATCTTAGAACCTATTCAAAAGGTCATGCCGCTGAACATTATATATACGTATCCTAAATGCAGATGCAAATCTTAAAACCAAGATTTACTTTTTGTATCCAGAAATTATTTACCATTAACGGTTACCGAGGAAGTTTTCCATCTCCGCCGCAAGCTAGCTGGGTATTCGAATAAAATCAAAAATTGTCATGTTTTCGGTCAAGCCTTTTTTAAAAAGGTTTGCGATCACGCAGGATAGAGTTTATGGATAAGGTTTTCAAACCCAAACGTTACGGGGTTTTCACTCAAGCCTTTTTTAAAAGGCTTGCAGGCAAGCAGTTTTTTGAAAAGACTTGCGATCAACCCTTTCTTAAAAAAACTATATCATGTGACCCAAAGTGCAACTTGGATAGTTCTCCCTAAAATTCGTGCATATCTCTAGAAATTGCCCCGCTTGAGCGAACGAAATGAGCGAAACGGAACCGTCCTCCCGAGACGGAACTCGGGTGACGGAACTCGGGTGACGGAACTCGGGGGTTAGAACATAAGAACATGCTTGCCGAGCCCTTTACTGACAGCTCTCTCATAAACAAGGTGCGCGCTTGCAACATCCTGAATGGCAAGACCTGTTGAATCGAAGATCGTAATTTCTTCATCACTTGTCCTGCCTGGTTTCAGGCCAACGATTACTTCACCGAGCTCAGCATGAATATCATTTTCCGAGATGTAGTGCTTGGAGAGAGGAACGTTTACTTCTCCGGAATGAAGGGCCTGGATAACATCATCCACAATTATCTTGGACCTGATTAAAAGTTCAGGGTCAAGTTCTTCTTTTCCTACTGCATCAGCCCCTATCGCGTTAATGTGAGTGCCTTCTTTGATCCATTGTGCCTTTACGATAGGTTTTCTGGTAGGAGTGGTCGTAACAAGGATATCGCAGTCACAGACCTTCTTAATGTTTTCTTCGTAACGGATTTCACAGGGAGTAATATCTGCCATTTCCCGGATAAATTGTTCAGAGCTCTCCTTTGTCCTGGAAGTAACCCTTACCAGTTCTGGCTCAAAAACCTCGCAGAGAGCTTTTAACTGGGTTTTTGCCTGATTTCCGGCACCAACAAGGCCTATAACCTTTGAATCTTTTCTTGCAAGGTATTTTGCAGCAATTCCTCCTGCAGCTCCTGTCCGGATATCAGTCAGGTAGGTTCCGTCCATAATTGCCACAGGAGCGCCTGTTTCCGGAGAAATAAGGACAATAAGTGCCATTACCGTGGGAAGCCCACGATCCGGGTTTCCAGGATGGACATTTACAATTTTCACCCCAGTAATATTCTCCTCTTCAAGATATGCAGGCATTGTCCGCAGATCCCCGTTATACGCCGTATAGTAAAGGTAGGACTTGGGAGGCATCTGAACCCTGCCCAGCCCATGCTGCCTAAAAGCCCGTTCTACAACCTGCATGTCAGAACTCATATCTATAACACTTGTTACTTCTTCCTGAGCCAGCCATAATATTTCCATAATAAACCCTCCAGCCGGAACCGTGAGCTGGCTCACAGCTGAAAACCAAGATAAAATTGAACAGAACTGAAATAAAAACCAAAGAGGCAAACCGATGGTCTGAGATCACATTATTATTTTTATTTCCGCAAATATGTATATATAACATATATCTTCACTCATTTAAAGAACTCCCTTCCCAAAAGGAGAAACCATTAATGAGAGATACGCATGCAAGTTCAGCCGATCTTTCCGGCTCCTGTCTGAAAGAGGAATTACTCAAAGAAAAATTACTCAAACCTGCACGGGATATCCGGAGCATACTCCGGTGGGGCTATTCAAAGTTTTCGACCATCCGTTTCGTAGCTGACCACTTCCAGCTCAGCCTTGAAGAACGATACATTCTCACAAGAGTAATCATGCCCCCGGACAGGATAGTTTCCAGAATAAATAAAAAAGTGGCATGTACCGGCATAAAAGATAGGGATCTCCTTCTTGACGGGTACAATGTCCTGCTGAGTGTGGACAGCCTGATAAAAAAAGAACCTATGTGGTTCTGTGATGACGGGTACATAAGAGATACCCGCTACTATTTTAGCAAAGCAAAACAGGCCGAAGATATAGAGGAAGCTCTCAATGCAGTCCTCAAGTTTCTTTCCGAGACAGGTCCAAAATCAGTCATTTTTCTCCTTGACGCCCAGATCAGCCGGAGCGGAGAGCTTGCAGGTTTCATCCGCCACAAAATGAAAGAATACGGAATTTCAGGCGAGGCAAGAACCTCAAAAATCGCAGACTTTGAACTGAAAACGGAAGGAGGAAATCCAGAAAAAAAAATAGTTTTGGCAACTTCCGATGGAATTGTTATAGATTCGGCCCTGAATGTACTCGATATCCCTGCCTGCCTGATGGAAAAAATGGGAATTGAACCGATCAGGCTATATTAATCGTTTATTAGGCATTCCTTAATCAGGCACTCCGTTTAGAGAACTCAGCCTGCCTGTAAATTTCTTCGGCGGCTGCATACTGCCCTTTTTCTTTTAGCAACTCTGCGTAACCGTTCAGAGTCCCGAAATGTCTGGGATCAAGCTCGAGGGCTTTTTTGTACTGTACCTCAGCTTCATGTCTGTGTCCAAATCTGGCAAGCAGCCTGGCGTACTCACAATGAACTTCAACATCCTCAGGAATCAGTTTGAGAGCACACCTGAAATGCACCCTTGCCCCGTGAATAAACCCGTTCTCTGCAAGCAAACGGGCATAGAAAAGGTGCGGGCGCGGATCATCAGGATCGGCTTTGAGGGCTACTATGTAATGTTTCTCGGCATCAAGGGGTTCTCCTTTTTCTTCAAGGAGACGAGCATAACGAAAATTGGATTCCACATGACCAGGATCAAGCTCAAGAGCTCGAGTATAGTAGTAACTTGCTTTGGTCTTTTGCCCGCGTTTAGAAAGTAGAATCCCATACCCGCAGTGTGCGCTCACATTATCCCGGTCAAGAATCAAAGCTCGGCTATATACTTCTTCGGCCTCATCCATTTTGTTGAGCCCGTAAAGCAGGCAGCCGTAATTGCAAAGCGTATCTACATGGAAAGGATTGAATCCCAGGGCCTTTTCGTATTGAACCCGTGCAGCCTCGTTTTTTCCTTCCGTCGCCAGAACTGCTCCATACCCGCAAAGTGCTTCGACATTTTGGGAGTTCTGCTGGAGTATTTCTTTGAATTCCCGTACAGCAAGTTCATCAAGTCCTAGTAGAAAAGCTGTTTTTCCTGCTTCCATAAGGGCGTCTTCCCGGGCTTTGCCTGAGAAGAGCGAAGCACAGGCCCTGATAATTACATATTTCTCCCTGTACATTGCATCTTTGTTAAAAATAGATGAAAGTTTCAGTAAGATTTCCTGGGAAAGCGAATGCTCATCTGAGAAGGAAACGACAAACTCAATGACCTTATCAAAGTCACAGTTATCAGCTGCAACCTGTTCGATTACACTAAAAACCAGCTCGTCTACAGCATCAATCTCCATGTCTAAAAACCTCCTGAAATTTACCTTTAAAGAGATTTTATCCGGCTGGATATAAATAGTTGGCCGTCTCGCTATTTGAATAAAAACGAATATAGAATCCACATTCCGCAGTATTTTTTTGAAAATCAATATTTTTCCTGATAGTACGATTACAACAGATGCAAATAATTTTGCTTTTTAGTGGCATTTGGTGAAAATTGAATGATATCGTTTTTGATTTCTGAATACACCACATAGTTGCTCATACGTCATCGGTTAAGCATTAAATTCCTTCTCTTGTATGTGTTTTTTTATATTAGTAATCTAAATAT
>NZ_LZPK01000370.1:0-21330 GCF_001729375.1 Methanosarcina sp. A14
TAAGTGCCTGTTTAGCTTAAATGTCTGCTAGCTTAAGATCCTGCTTTTTTCATAGCCTTCTGAAACTTCTCGATTCCAGAATCAAGTTCTTCATCTGTAATAACCAGCGGTGGAGAGAAACGAATTACCGAATCCCCGCAGGGGAGAAGCAGAATTCCTTCTTTAAAGGCTTCCCTTAGAATTCTGTCCCTTCGTATCGGGTCTATTGATTTATCAGGTTTTACAATCTCGACTCCAACCATCAGGCCGAGGCCGCGTACGTCCCCAATGCATGGAAAGTTTTCCTGAAGCTCCCTCAGGCGTTGCTTCATCTGGGAACCAAGCTCCTTTACTCGGTGCTCAATATTTTCCTTTTCCAGAAACTCAAGAGACGCAAAAGACGCGGCTGAAGCCAGAAGATTTCCTCCAAAGGTGTTTGAATGAACACCCTGTGGCCAGTCCATAAGCTCGCGATCTGCAAGTATTGCTCCCAGTGGAAGCCCTCCTCCAAGAGCTTTTGCAAAGCATGAGATTTCAGCTTTGACCCCAAAATTTTCCATTGCAAGGAAAGGTCCTGTCCTGAAGCAACCTGCCTGGACTTCATCCGCTACAAGTAGAACATCGTTATCAGTACAGATCCTCCTCACTTCTTTATGAAACTCAGGAGGGGGGACGATATACCCACCTTCTCCCTGGACCGGTTCCACGAAAACTGCGGCAGTATCCGTCGGGCTCAATTCCCGCCTGAAAATCAGGTTTTCAAGCTCTTTTGCGCACTCGATCCCGCAGGAAGGATACTCGAGTTTAAAGGGGCAGCGGTAACAGTAGGCATAATGGGAATGAGCTGTGTGAAGCACAGGAAAATGTTCCTTTTGCCTGGCTTTTGAGCAGGTAAGAGAAAGGGAGCCCAGGGTCCGGCCGTGAAAGGAGTTATAAAATGAGATAAGGCCCTGACGTTTTGTTTTCCAGAAGGCAAGTTTGATTGCAGCTTCCACGGCTTCAGTCCCGCTGTTACAGTAAAATACTTTTGAATAGCCTGAAAGGTCTTCTAACTTTTTTGCAAGCTTTACAGGAGGTTCGGCAAAGAAATCTCCATATCCGCAGTGAGTCATTTTTTCAAGCTGAGATAAGATTGCAGCTTTAACCTCAGAATTGGAGTATCCTGCATTCATAACAGCAATTCCTGCAACCAGGTCAATGTATTCTCTTCCGTCAACATCCCTGATTACGGAACCCTTTGCGCTGTCCACAACCAGAGGATATGGACGAGCTGTACAGGCTGATGTTATTTTACAGTCCTGTTCGATTATCTCCCTGGCTTTCGGGCCAATGGTATTAAACGTTCCTGCCTCATGCTCAAAAAAATCAAAATACTGTCCCGCTTCCATTGCTTTATTTTTTCCCGGCTTTTCCACTCCCTGCACCGTTTCAAATTCTTCAGTTTTCTCCTGAGCCAAAATTTATTCCTCCCCAGTTTCTCCATGCTCTCGAAATTTACTCCTATGAATTTTATTCCGCTGAATCTATCTGAGCTTTTTGCAGCCTGCCGCTGTAGTCTATATACACAGCTTTTACCTCGGAAAACTCCTTGACAGCCTCGGTACCAGCTTCCCGAAAACCATTTCCTGTCCCTTTGACCCCTCCAAAGGGGAGATGGACTTCGGCTCCTATTGTAGGAGCATTAACATATGTGATTCCGGCTTCGATTTTTTCGATTGCCCTGAAAGCGTTTCCTATATTCTCAGTGTAGATTGCCGAAGAAAGCCCGTATCTGGTACTATTCGCAAGTGTGATCGCCTCTTCAAGGTCTGAAACCGTAAAGACCCCGAGTACTGGCCCGAAAATCTCTTCCTGTGCAATTCGCATGTCTGGCCTGACATCCGTAAATATTGTGGGCTCGAAGAAATAGCCAGGAAGCCCGAGATCAATTCTGTTTCCCCCGTAAAGAAGAGTTGCTCCTTCTTCTTTTCCTATTTTCACGTATTTTTCGATCTTCTCAAGCTGAGCTTTGTTGATTACAGGTCCTATATCCGTCTCAGGCAGGAGTCCTTCACCTATTCTAAGAGCTTTTGCTTTTGCAAGCAGCCTTTTTATGAATTCATCCTTTATCTTCTCATGCAGAATCAGCCTGCTCGTAGCAGTACAGCGCTGTCCTGTAGTCCCAAAAGCTCCCCACAGCACACCTTCAAGGGCCAGTTCAAGGTCGGCATCATCCATAACAATTACCGGGTTTTTGCCTCCGAGTTCCAAAGAGACTCTTTTCATGGTTTTTGAACACTCTTCCATGATCCATTTTCCGGTATCAAGGCTGCCTGTAAAGGAGATAGCCTTTATGTGAGGGTGCCGGACTACAGCTTTCCCAACAGTTCCTCCGGGCCCTGTTACTAGATTTATCACTCCGGGAGGCAAGCCTGCTTCACTAAGCACCTCTATCAGCTTGAAGGCAAGCAGAGGCGTGTCACTTGCGGGCTTAAAAACAATCGCGTTTCCAGCTACAAGGGCTGGCATAATCTTCCACGCGGGAATAGCAATCGGAAAGTTCCAGGGAGTTATTAAGCCAACTACCCCTATCGGCCTGAGTACGGTCATGCAGAACTTTTCCTTGAGTTCGGAAGTCGTTGTCTCCCCAAGCATCCGCCTTCCTTCCCCGGCGGCATAATTTGTGATATCAATGGCTTCCTGTACATCTCCCCTTGTCTCAGGCAGCACCTTTCCCATCTCTTCTGTCATAAGGACGGCAAGTTCTTTCTTCCTTTCCTGTAAAATCCGGGCTGCCCTGAAGAGTACTTCAGCTCTTTTTGCAGCCGGGACCTCGTTCCAGAGCCTGAATCCTGCTTCAGCAGCCTCAACTGCCCTGTCCACGTCCTCAGGTCCAGCGACCTGTATTGTTGCCAGGCTTTCTAGAGTAGCCGGATTTAGATCTTCAAAAGTCTCTCCGGTTGAAGAGGCCTTAAATTCTCCCCCTATAAACAGCTTGTAATCCTGAACCATAAGATCCCCATAAAGGCATGAATATACAAGGAAATAAATATATTCCAGAAATCTTTTGTTACAGAAGGCTTTTTCTGACCTGCTGAAGAATCCTGCTTCTTATTAAGCAAGTCAAGACTAAATAAAAATATAAGTTGAGAAATATAGTTGCATAGTGTTAAATACAGTTAAAAGAAGCTAAATAAAATGTGGTGTGTTATATATTATGCTCTTTAAAAGCCTGCAATGAAAAATCCAAAAACCGACAAAATCCAAAAACCGACAAAATCCAAAACCGACAAAATCCAAAAATCGACTTAGCAACAGCTATTGACAGATATAAACATTTTGAATATGGTTGAGAACTAACGCAGGGTTCAAAGCTCTTACTCTATTCTTTTTAGTAGCTTGTATTACTACTGACAGCCTGCCAGATTCTCTTTGACAGCTCGGAATACTGAGCTTTTGGGTCCCCTATTTTCTGAATAAAGGAATCTGCACCATTCTCAATTGCCTGGTGCATAAGTTCGTCTTTACTCACACCTGTGAACAGGATAAAGGGAGTGTCAATCCTTTTGTCACGGATAGTTTTCAAAAACGTGATGCCATCCATTAAAGGCATATCATAGTCTGAGACTACCACGTCATAGGAGTTTTTCTCCAGCCTCTGAAGGGCTTCCCTTGCAGAGTTTACAGTATCCGAAGTTATATCATGAAAGACTTCTAAGAAAGTCTTTGATAGCTCCAAAAACAAAGGGTCATCATCTACAAGCAGTATTTTCACGGGATCTTCTCCTGAGGTTATTATCTTGTAACCTTCTTGTGGATCATCTCACCACTTACCATCTCCTATGTACCAAAATGTCACCCACAACTACCAATAATTACTATTAGTATAAATGTCTTAATTAATATAAAAAGTTATCTTCTTTACTTCATAACTAAGAATTTATGTCATTCGGTCTGGCCTGAAACATTCTTGAAGGAAAAATACAGGTATAAAAAGAAATAGAAAAGTATTTCTCAACAATGTAACGAATAAAAACAAAAATGGAGAATAAACAACAGAAAATAATAAAAATAGACAATAAAGAATAATAATAATAATAGACAATAGAGAATAATAAAAATAAACGAATAAAAGGGAGTTACCCCTGATTAATAAAACTATCCAGTTCCTTTTTCAACATCTGGCTAAGGATTTTTCCGTCAACAGTGCCTCTGTATTCCTTCATGACAATGCCCATGAGGGGACCAAGAGCTGCCGGGCCTTTTTCCTTGATAAAGTCTCCTCTTTCCCTGACGGTTTTCTTGATGAAGTTTTCAACTTCTTCTGGGTCAAAAGCACTGAGCCCGAGCTTTGAGATCGCTTCCTGAGTGCTCAGTTCAGGCTCTTTTGCAAGAGCGGCCAAGAGGTCCTGAATTGCTTCCTTTGCGATATCCTGATTTGAAATAGCTGCAAAAAGCCCTTGGAAATGCTCATCCGTAAGGTTTTCAGTCTCTACACCGTTTCTCCGGATTTCCGGAACGATCCCGACAAGAGTTCTAGCGATGAGGGTTGAGTTTACGTTTTCATCTTTCCCGTAAGTCTCGATCAGCTCCTCAAAGAGAGGAAGATGCTTTGAATAAGCTATTTTTTCAGCAAGCTCTTTATTCAAGCCGTTTTCAGAGATAAAACGTTTCGCCCGTTCAGTAAGGAGTTCGGGAACCTCAATTGAATCGAAGTATTCCTGTGATATTTCGATTTGAGGCACATCGGTTTCAGGGTACATCCTTGCAGCGCCAGGTAAGGGACGCATATAGGCGGTGTTTCCATCGGGAAGGGCTTTTCGTGTTTCTTCAGGAATTCCTTCCATGGCTTCTTTTGCCCTTTGAATAACCGCTTCGATTGCGAGCCTGGCTTTCTCGGGTTTGTCCGCAACCATTATTACGGCGTCTCCTGCAGACGCGCCTATCGCATCTCGGACAGTCTTGACTTCTTTTTCAGTTATCCCGTAGTTTGGAAGTTCGTCGGTGTGGAAGATTCCTCCAACGCCCGCGGTCTTTGCCCGGTCTGAAAATTCGGTTCCGAGTCTTCTTCCTGGCTGCACTTCTTTGCCTACAAGCCCATCGAATTTCTTGAGAAGGGCTGCAAGGACTGCGCCTTTTTTCACGCCTTTTTGCAAGACCTTGGATTTCGTGTCTACGAAAAGCCCTGTTATGTCATAGATTTCTTCGCAGACAAAGGCTTTTCTTTCTATAAGTTCCTGCCTGATAAAAAGAAGATTTAACTGTCTTTCAACTTCCCTGCGGACAATATCTTCTATGAGGTCAAGTGCCTGTACGCCTTTAATTTCAACTCTTGCGCCTTCGGCAATTGAGATATTTACATCCTGCCTGATCGTGCCAAGTCCTCTCTTTACTTTTCCTGTCGACCTGAGGAACATTCCTATCTGCTCGGCGACTTCCCTTGCGTGACGAGGAGACTTGATATCCGGTGCAGTCGCGATCTCCACAAGCGGAATTCCAAGCCTGTCCAGGGAATAAATAATCGAATCCCCTATTTCCTCTACTTTCTGAGCAGCTTCTTCTTCCACGCAGAGGCTGTCAATTCCGCAACGCCCCTGGGAGGTTTCAATAAATCCGTCACTTGCGAGAAAAGCAGTCCTCTGGAACCCACTTGTGTTAGACCCATCTACCACGATCTTTCTCATAACGTGCATCTGGTCGACAGGCTTCATGTTGAAGAGTTTTGCAATCCCGAGAGAAATGCCCAGGGCTTCCTTATTGAGTTCTCTTGGAGGCTCTTCATCATTCTCTATGAGGCAGGTCGTATCATAAGCCTTATAGATATACTTCCTCCGTATCTTAGTCTGCTCCACCGCAGCCCTGTCTTTTTCTCCCATCTCGCTTTCCGTAGCTCTGAGATACCTGAAAAACTCGAAGTCCGAGTCCTTGACATCCCTTATAAGGGTCGGACACCTGCAGAACAGTTTCTCCTTCGAATCTAACTGCTGGTGAATTTCAAGTCCGGCTTTCAGCCCAAGTTCACTATAATCATATTTTTCCATATTTTCACCCGAATCTAAGCAGGAAGCGCCTCAAATTCTCTTTAATTTTACTTGAATTCCCTTAAACGTTCCTTGTAAACTTTCCTAGGATTCTCTGTAAATTTTACTTAATTTTACTTAATTTTTCTTAAACTTTCTTTATTTTCCCTTCAGCCCCTTTTAATTCTCTTTCAAGTCCTATCGTTCAAATCCAGCTCTTTTTGTTCTCCCTTTAGTTTTAAGCTCTTCGGCTAATTACTTCCTCTCTTCTTTTATAACCTTTTTGCGCCCGATTCGTATCCTTTTCATATTGAATGGAAATTGAGGAATTTTCACTCAATATGGAGAGAATACTTTCATTCTTTTTAGAGCCATGAATCTTAAGTTTGTTTTGTTCACCTTTGAATAAGTTGATTTCATCTCGAAGCTTCTGGATCTCTGCTTTGAAGAATTCAATCTTTTCATTCTGTTTTTCAATGGTAGAAAACAAAATGTGAAAAGCTTTGGCATACCTTTCATCTTCAACTTCATCCGTATTGGTGTCCAGAGAAGCCAGAGATTGTTGTAAAGCTTCAAGTTCCATTTTTTTGGCTCTTCGCTATTTCGAGTGGGAAACTTACATTTAGCTCCTGAATATTGAAGTATGAATATTGAAGTATGAACATTGAAGTATCATAGATAAGATATGAAAATAGTTGTTGTTGAAAATCACATTTAAAATTGATGTTTTCATATTTGATCTGAATACTTTTTAACTAAACAATTATTTTTAACCCATACAAAACAGCGAAGAGCCAAATTTTAGAATCTATTTTTGATGTCTTTATACTCTATGAGTTCATCCCAAAACTTGAAATTTGCTTTTTGGACCTTGTATTTCGAATAATCAATAAAGCTTATGATCATAGGAACAATTCTGAAAATTCCCAATGATCAAGAATAAAGTAACTTTTGGGATAGGCACTATTAAAGACGTAATCCCCTATAAAAAAACCCTTCCTGCTATAAGGTCAGGTACTATGGTTCGAGTTTTCGGACGCACTGTTCACTTGCAGAAAAAATAGAACAGAGTGTTGAGGTATATGATTCTTTTTTAGCGGGTACTGATATTGATAAGCCCGAATATCTGGTCGAACTGCTTATACAAGGAAGCAGAGCTGTGAAAGAATATATCAGCAAAAAGTTAAGGCTTGAGATGAACAGAGGAAGGGTCGGACTGGTTCCTATTTAGGAACAGTTTTCCTGACTAGAATCATATATGTTTGTCTGTAATTTCAAGATTGACTGATCAATCAGTAACTTTAAATAATTAATGTACCTATTAAGCTATGAATAGAAAACTCAATGATTCATTGAGATTAATATTGTAGATCTTGAATAGTAAAGTAAGAATATACAAAATCAGCAAAAATCTGGATGGGCTATTTTCAGAAGAGGCGAGCCTGTGAGATCTTTTACATCTGAAGAAAGAGAGATCATAAGAAACAAAATCATAGATAGAGGAAAAGAATGTTTTGCCATATACGGAATAAAGAAAACAAGCATTGAAGATCTTACCAGAAACCTTGGAATTGCAAAAAGTTCTTTTTACTCTTTTTTTAACAGCAAAGAAGATCTTTTTCTACAGATATATACGGAAGAGCGAGAAGCCTTAAAGGACAACTTATTAGAAAATTCCTTTCTGAAATACAGGAAGGAACCTTATAAAGCGATAAAGGCTTATCTGCATTATGTACTGGATATTGCGAATAACCACCCTGTCTGGAGAAAAGTTTACATTGAAAAAGAGCACCTTGAGCTGACGATTTCCCGATCTTCAGAAGAAAAAATTAAAACTATTCATAGAGAAAACGTAAAAATGATTTTACCTTTTTTTGAAGAGTGGGCAGCCGCGGGTCTTCTGATAGACAAAGATGCCAGGATTCTTGCTGAAACCACATATACGGTTCTTTCCCTTATCCACTTAAGGAATGAAATTGAGGATGAGGATTTTCAGGATATAATGGATATTCTTATTGATCTTCTGGCAGAAAATATAACAAAAAAGTAAATATAAAACTATTGATAGGATTAAATAGTGAAAAGTTTCCTGAAAAGGAAGATCTTTTCAAAAAAAACAACATACTTCCGTAATAAATTTAGGGGAGCGTATTAATGAAACATATAAAGTCTGTTTGTCCAGAATGCAAAAAAGTTCTTGATTCCACTATATTTGAAGAAAATGGTAAGATAATGCTGAAAAAAACTTGTCCAGAACACGGGACCTTTACGGATGTCTACTGGTCGGACAGCAAACTATACGACAGGTTCAGACGCTATTCTTATGTCGGTAGTGGAGTTTCAACCAATAATGGGACTCTTTCTTCCGTTGGCTGCCCCTGGGACTGCGGAATTTGCTCCAAGCACAAAACCGGAACTCTGCTGGCAAACATTGACGTTACAAATCGTTGTAATCTCAGTTGTCCGGTATGCTTTGCTAATGCCAAAGCAAGTGGCTTTATATACGAGCCAGATTTTGAACAGATAAGGGAAATGATGCTGAATCTCCGAAATCAAGAACCTGTTCCCTGCTATGCCGTCCAATTTGCTGGAGGAGAGCCTACGGTCCGGGAAGACCTTCCGGAAATCATCGAAACAGCTCAAGAACTTGGGTTTTCACAGATTCAGATTGCAACTAATGGTGTCAGGCTCGCAAAAAGCCAGGAATACTGTGAAGCTTTAAAGACCTCAGGGCTCCATACTGTATATCTATCCTTTGATGGAGTCTCTAAGGAACCATACATAGAAAACCGAGGATTTAATGCCCTTCCTATAAAACAAAAAGCTCTTGAAAACTGCAGGCAGACAGGTCTGAATAGTGTTGTGCTCGTGCCCACCCTGATAAAAGGTGTTAATGATCACCAGGTTGGAGATATTGTCCGCTTTGCGGCTAGAAATGAGGACGTCGTGAGAGGTGTAAACTTCCAGCCAGTAGCATTCGCAGGCCGCATTGATCAAGCCATGAGAAAAGAACAGAGAATAACAATTCCCGATCTAGTATCACTCCTGGAAGAACAAACCGAAGGAGATATTCCCAGTTCAGCCTGGTATCCTGCATCTGCCGCAGTCCCCATCATCCGCTTCGTGAGCGCAGTGCGAAAGGTTCCACTTCCCGAGTTTACAATTCACCCTCACTGCGGAGCTGCCACTTATATCTTTGAAAATGAGGGAAAGCTAATTCCGATAACTGATTTTGTGGACGTGGATGGGTTCCTTGAGTTCCTTGAGAGCGTTACTCCAGAATTTGAAGGGCAGGGTTCTAACGTAAAGAAACTTGCAAAAGTTCTTTATCATATTCCGCATTACATCGATGAAGCCAAAGGCCCAAAGGATCTTAAGATAGTCTCCCTGATAACGAATTTTCTTAAAAATGGTACAAGAGAACATGCTGCCCAATTCCATCGAAAATCACTTTTCCTCGGAGCTATGCACTTTCAGGACCTCTATAACCTGGATCTGGGAAGGGTTGAACAATGCGGAATCCACTATGCTACCCCGGATGGCAGGATAATTCCTTTCTGCACTTATAACAATTTTCACAGAGAAGGAGTAGAAGCAAGGTATTCAAAACAATATCGGAAAGATATAGAGGTTGAGAAGAAAACCCTGGACGTTCAGGAAAGAGAAGCAGCTTGATTTTTCTTAAAAAGGAAAGCATGATACTTTTTATTAAAATATAAAAATATAATACAGAGAGGTGTAATACAAAATATTTATATTAGAGAAAAAATTAACTGAAATAAATTTTTATACCGAATACATGATCCAATAGAGCCAATAACTTTAACTGGACAAACACATTATTGTGAAAACTATTCGGAAAAGTAACCATACAATGGGTAAATCTTAATTTAATCGGATCTTTCCGAGGAAGAATTTAGATATGAAAATTGGACCTCAGAAAGTCGAAAAAAGATTCATTGACCGAAAAAATAAAAGTTTAAAAATATAATAATTAAAAAAGAACTTTCAGGACTCTATTGAAGTAATCAGTAGAAATAATGTGGCATTATACTGTCATGCTTTTCGGTCCATGTCACAATATTTGCAAGAAAGAGGATGTCTACTGATTAAGCATTATAAATTAATTTTAAAAGGTACAGGTGAGCTGGTGAGCCTTAAGATAAATAGATACAAGTGTGGATACTGTGGTGCCTGTGTGGGAGTCTGCCCTAAGGGAGCACTCGAACTTGTAGAGACCTGGGTCGAAGTAGACGAAAGTACGTGCATTACGTGCGGGATATGCGATCGCATCTGCCCTGTAGGAGCAATTGAGGTAATGAAATGAAGGACATGTATGATGTTTTAGTGATAGGTGCCGGTCCTGCAGGTTCCATTGCCGCCAGAACCGCAGCTGAAAAAGGGCTGGATGTACTTTTAATCGAGAAACGTCAGGAGATAGGTGACCCCGTACGCTGTGCCGAAGGCGTGAGCAAAGTACATCTCAAAAAATATGTGGAGATTGACAAGAGATGGATTTGTTCTGACCTTAATGCTTCCCATATTTACGCTCCAGACGGTACAAAGATAGAGATGGCAGAAGAAATCGCTGGTGGAGAAGTAGGTTACGTCCTTGAGAGAAAAGTGTTTGACCGGGCTCTTGCAGAACAGGCTGCCGAAGCCGGAGCGGAAGTGATGGTAAAAACCAGAGCAACTGGTCTTATCATTGAAGACGATTTTGTCAGAGGAGCCAGGCTCATGCATCTTGGAAAAGAATATGATGTGCGGGCCAGGATAGTTATAGGTGCTGACGGGGTCGAATCAAAGGTAGGCAGATGGGCAGGCATCGATACTTCTTTAAAACCGATAGATATAGAGACCTGTGCCCAATATCTGATAGCTGGAGCGAACATAGACCAGCACCACTGCGAATTTTACATAGGTAATGAAATTGCACCTGGCGGTTATATATGGGTCTTTCCGAAAGGCGGCGGAAAAGCCAATGTAGGAATCGGAGTTTTAGGGAGCAAGACTGGAAAATTCAAGCCAAGACCTGTAGACTATCTTAACAGGTTTATGGAAAAGAAATTTTCAGATGCCAGGATAGTCGAGATGGTTTTCGGAGGAGTTCCGGTTTCAGGTAGCATTGAGAAAACTTCCACTAACGGGCTGATGCTAATCGGAGACGCTGCCCGCCAATCTGACCCTATCACAGGCGGTGGAATTCTTAACGCAATGAATGCTGGAAAGATTGCAGGAGAAGCTGCATATGCAGCTATATCCGCAGGAGATGTTTCCCTCAAAAAACTCGAAGAAGTTTATGAGAAACCATGGAGAGAAACCATGGGTCACGACATAAACATGAGCCTTATCGTAAAGAATTGCTTTATCAATCTAAGCGACGAGGAACTTAATTCTCTTGCTTATTCCCTGAAAAATGTAAAATTCGAGAGAATGAGCCTTCTTGACCTGTTACAGGCCCTCTTTAAAGCCAATAAAAAACTTCTCTGGGACCTTCGAGTACTTTTTAAAGATGCCGCAAAAGAAGTGGTGAAAAATAAGACGTAACGCAGAGTAAATTCAATGAGTAAGATGTAACGCCTGGAAGTCCAGGCACTTTCTTCCATTTATTAGCTTCTTTTTTTAGTTACCTTACAGGAAATTATCTCACCTCAAGTCATCCAAAAACAACCGTTGAGCCACAACCGTTGATTTGGTTGATCACGCCGTATCAAGAAGCTTTTCGGTCAAGCCTTTTTTCAAAAGGGTTGTGCCACAACCGTTGATTTGGTTGATCATGCCGTTATGACTTTTTAGATTTAGCAGTAGTTTTTCGGTCAAGTTTTTTTCAAAAAGTCCTCGGTCAAACATTTTTTAAACTGACTTGTGCTGCATGATCCAAGAGAAATTTGAGTAAATTAGTTCTCCTGAGAGCATTGAAAATACCTGTCTCTAAAGATTACTCCGCTTGAGCGAACGAAGTGAGCGAAACGGCACCGTCCTCCCGAGACAGGACTAGGGTGACGGAACTAGGGCGACGGGACTAGGATGACGGGACTTAGGCGATTACTTGCTCCAGAACTCAGGCGTAAAGAGTAAAATTACAGTATAAACTTCAAGCCTACCGATCCACATATTTGCAATCAGGACCAGTTTACCCAGGGCGGGAATGGGGTCAAAACTGCCCATTGGACCTATGACATTCAGACCTGGCCCTATATTACCAAGCGTAGCTATGGACGCAGTAAATGAAGTTATAATGTCCATGCCCAGAACCGAGAGAATCAGGGTGCTTGAGAGAAAGATAAGCAGATATATAACAACAAATGAAACAATCGAATTGACAATCTCATCGGGCACATTTTTATTGTTAAATTTAACGGCTTTTATGGCTTTCGGATGAATGGCCTTGAATAACTCCGCTCGACTGTACCTTAGAAGAATAAGGATACGCACAACCTTCATGCCTCCACCTGTAGAACCAGCACAGCCTCCAATAAACATTACCGTTATAAGTACCATTTTTGCAGAATCGGGCCAGAGATTAAAATCTACTGTAGCAAACCCTGTAGTTGTTATGATCGAAACTATCTGAAAAATGGCAAATCTGAAGGAGTTAAAAATTCCTGTGCCCATATCCCGCCAGAGCAGAATAGCAAGAAGCGCGGTTGCTGAAAGAACTAGGACTGTATAGAAACGGAATTCATCGTCTTTAAGAAGAAACTTTTTGTCTATGTAAATTGCCCGATAGTGAAGTGCAAAGTTTGCACCGGCAATGAACATGAAAAAGGTTATTATGAATTCAATAAGAGGGCTGTGAAAAGCTTCAACGCTCAGAGCATAATTGGAAAAACCTCCGCATGACATTGTAGTAAAAGTATGGTTAATGGCATCATAAAGGGAGACTCCTGCAAGCAGGAGGGCAATAACCTGAAGAAGGGAAATTGCAAAGTAGACTACCCAGAGAATTCTTGCAGTCTCCTTTATTCTTGGCTTTAATTTGTCCTCAGTAGGCCCAGGCGCTTCGGCCCGAAAAAGCTGGCGGCCTGCGACTCCGAGTTTGGGAAGGATAGCGATGAAAAGCACAATAATACCCATGCCTCCGAGCCACTGGATCATTCCTCTCCAGAAAAGGATGCCTTTTGGATGGCTTTCTATATCAGTAAGAATTGTTGAA
Organism: Methanosarcina sp. A14; assembly: GCF_001729375.1. Classification (NCBI taxonomy): domain Archaea; kingdom Methanobacteriati; phylum Methanobacteriota; class Methanomicrobia; order Methanosarcinales; family Methanosarcinaceae; genus Methanosarcina; species Methanosarcina sp. A14. The sequence continues at coordinate 13,135 of NZ_LZPK01000370.1, forward strand.
CCTGTAGTAGTAAATCCGGACATGGATTCAAAGACAGCGTTTAAGGGAGAAATCCCATCCAGCATGAAAGGAATTGCACCGAAAACAGCAGCTGCAAGCCAGCTCAGAGCAACGATTGCAAAACCCTCTTTGCGCATCCATTCTTCTTCAGTCTTATAGGAAAGCAAGAGAAAACCTGTAAGAGTGGTTATTAGAATCGAGACCAGAAAAGGAGTCAAACTCTCTCCGTAATAATATGCAACTCCGAGAGGGACTAACATGATCAGTCCCAGGAGCCGGAGCACACCACCAAGTGCATATAAGACAACTCTAAAATTCATGTGAGACCTCGATTTTAAAACTGATGAACGTTTTTTAAGTTTTTAAATATATTCTTTACTTAAAATATTTCTCCACTGCCGAAACCGCGGAAGAAAGCGCAAAAACTATTACCCTATCTCCTTCCCGAATTACGGAATCTCCTCTAGGTATGATGATGTCATCATTATGAACAATAGTGGTAACGATTGCGTCTTTAGGGAATTTGACCTTTTCGAGGGATTTTCCTATGATTTTTGAGTACCTTGAAGTAGTGTACTCGATAATTTCTGCCTTTTCGCCTTCCAGCATGGTAAGCTTTTCGATACCTGTTCCCATTGTAAGCTTAAGTACTTCATTTACGGTTGCTTCCCTGGGACTGACCGCCATATCAATTCCAATCATTTCAAAAAGAGGTATATAATCAGGGCGGTCAGCTCTTGCGATCACTTTCCTTGCCCCCATTTGTTTTGCCAGAAGCGAGCACAGAAGATTTTTTTCGTCATTGTTCGTAACTGCGAGCACTACATCCATGTCTTCGATATTCTCTTCCCTCAGAAGGTTGACATCAGTGCCGTCCCCATTTAAAATAAGAGCATTTTCCAGCATCTCTGCCACTTCCATGCAGCGGCTTTTATTGTACTCGATAATTTTAAGGTCGGCATTCTCGTCTTTGTCTATCAATTCAGCAAGATAAAATCCCACAATACCGCAACCTATGAGGAGAATCCTATTTCTGTGAGGCTCCACATTCCCGAAAATACGACCAAGTTCTTCCAGAGCTCTGGGCTTGCCTACGACTACCATATGGTCGTTTGCGTTAATGATATCGTCCCCATGGGGAATAATGATTTCTTGCTTCCGAAAGATTGCACTTACAATGCAGCACTCATCAAGCTTGAGGTCCTGAATCTGCTTTCCTACAAACTTGCTGTCAGGACGGATGGCAAATTCCATCATCTGAACTTTTCCTCCAGCAAAGACCTCCGCATCTATAGCTGAAGGACTCGAAAGGACCTCGGCAACCTCTGAGGCGAGCGCAAGTTCAGGACAAATCATTATATCGACTCCAACCTGAGACCTCGAAGTTACAGGCACATCGATATAATCAGGATTGCTAACCCTTGCAATTGTCTTTGTTTCTTTCCATCCGGAATGGGATCTTATGATCAGTTTTGCAGTCATGCAGGCAACGATGTTGACTTCATCTATTCCTGTGACAGCTACCAAAATGTCCGCGTCGTGGATGATACTGGCGAGAATATCAGCATTTGCACCATTTCCCTCAAGAACCTGGACATCGAGTTCATCGACCCTTCGTGCAACGTCTTCATCTTTTTCGACAACAATTACGTCGTGTGTGGCGGAAAGAAACTTTGCAATATGATATCCAACCTCGCCTGCTCCTATCACTATTGCTTTCATAAGGTTTCCTCGAAAAAAACTTGATTCCAGATAAATTAACCTGCTTATTTAAGTATTCTTTGGGAAAGGAAACTTAAACGGGCGCATTCTAAGGAGCATTCTTTCTATAGAGGAATAGCTTAAGGTTCAGAGTGTTTAAGATATATTTTATTTTACTATGATAACACCCTTCATGGAAGGCTCAATAGAGCAGTAGTAATTATAGGTCCCTATCTTCGTGAATTTATGATCGTATGAATCCTGACTTGCTATATTACCGGATGAGAAACCAGTTCCTACGACCGTGTGATTAGTTGGATCGAGATTTGTCCATCTTACAGTATCACTAGAATACATTGTGATTGAATTTGGATAAAATTGAGAATTCTCAATTTTAACGTAATATGTCTCGCCTTTACTTGTGCATCCTATTGCCAGAAATATGCTAAATAAAACCATCAAAAGAATAAGCCCAGTTCTCATTCTTTTCCCCATCAAGATGGATGTAGTTCCAATCGAATAACTTTTAGAGTAATTCTCATCCCTCAAGTTTAAGGGTAAATAGTTTTCAATCCCCAACACAATAAATAATATTGTGTTTAATATTTAAAAAGTAGTTTTAAATTGGCAATGTGCCAATTGAATTAAAATTCAAGAAAATAACATACAACATAAGTTTGCAGATGAAGCTGGCTTCCAACTGGCTTCCAATAGTTTTTTTATTACAGGATTTACGCAGTTGAATTGAGAAATTAATCGTAGTTGAATTGAAAAATCAATAATATTAAGCCTTCAACTGCCTGACGGAAAGCTTAAACATTATTGTACTTGATTTTGAGCGTCAACTGAGTATCAACTGCATAATTCCGATAGTTCAACTGAGTATCAACTGCGTAATTCCAACAGTAGTCAATCTTTTCTTACGATTGGGAAACAAAACCATACTTTTTCAGTATATCCTGTCCTTCTTTCCCGGTTACGAAATCAATGAACTTCTGAGATTCTTCTTTATGCTCGGAATAAGAAATCACAGCTATCGGATACTTAACAGAAATACTAACAGGCACATTTGTAACGATTTTGATAGTTCCTGGTTCTGCAGTTTTTGTGTCGCTTGTGTATACGAACCCTGCGTCAACTTCTCCTCTTTCCACGTATGTGAGTACCTGTTTGACGTCTTCGGCAAATACCATCTTATTTTCTAGCTGACTCCACAAACCCGCTTCAGTCAATGCTGTACGTGTATAATTTCCAACAGGGACTGTATCAGGATTTCCAACGCCAATTCCCTTAACTTTAGGGTCAGCCAGATCTTTCACGCCAGTAATATTAAGAGCACTATTTTTAGGGACAATAAGCACAAGAGAATTTTGAGCAAAGTCTTTTCTTGAATTGTTTACGATAAGTGATTCATTGGCAAGCATATTCATTTGAGCCTCATCAGCTGAAGCAAAAACGTCAACAGGTGCTCCTCCTTCAATCTGCCTGCGCAGGTTCCCCGAACTTGCAAAATTAAGGTTTACACTTGTTCCGGGGTTTTCCTTCTCAAACTGGGATTTAATATTTGTAAAAGCTTCTGTAAGGCTAGCAGCCGCAGAAACAGTTATAACTTCAGGCCCTGCTGTACCTGGAGTTACTGAAGTTGCTGGAGTCGCCGTTGCATTTGGAGCTTCACCTTTCTGACCAGCGCATCCTATTGCAAAAGATACACTTAACAATACTAACAGAATTATCAGTTCTTTTCTCATAATTTCACCCCCACATGAACAAGCTTGATCTCCACATGATACAAGCTTGCGTGTAAATAGAGAACTTATGTGGATATAGAACTTATGTGGTTGAATTGAAAAATCAATAGCATTAAACCCCTACTGTTTAAAACACTGAACATGTGTATAAAACATTAAACAGGTAACAACGCTGAATGTGCTTGATTTTTTACATCAAGTGCGGATCAAGATTCTGGACGACACCCTGATAAGTTAAAACAATTGAAAAAACGAAAGCTATTGGAAAAAGTAAGAGAGCAACATTGCGGTGTATTATCAGTGTAAAACACTACTGTTAAAAGAATGATGTTCAGACGTTTGTTTAAGGTTTTGCATTCCCCTATAGCAAGATATCATAGATATCATCTAAATTTTTAAGTAGTTTTGATAATTGTGGGTGTTCTCTTTTCTTACCAGTATTGCTTTAATTCCTGCATTTATTGCCCCTTCGACATCTGCAATGTAACTATCGCCGATCATTGTTACTTCACTAGTATCTTCGAGTTTGTCAAGCACTTTCCTGTACATCTGGATATTTGGCTTTTCATACCCTAAATGTGCTGACGAATATACTTGAATGAAGTAATTACTTATTCCTAAATCTCTAACCAGACTGGATAATTCAGGTACATGGTTTGAGACTATTATATTTTTATAATCTTTACTTATCGCTTTTTTTAAACAGGGAACTGTATCATTATAAAGATGCCATTTTGTAGTATCTAAGTATTTTATTTATCTGAAACTTTAAATTACCACGTATCTATCTCAGAATTAGGGTTTTATAACAGGTAATACCCATTTTACCAAAATTGTGAGAATAACAAATATAATAATAAGCCAGATTACCCAACCGGGTAAGTTTTCGGGTGTATCAACCATAATAATAGATATTTCAGAATCATATAAAAAGACGTATAGATAGATGACTCCAACTTACCTTTTTCGAATCAATTTTGAGTTACCTTGAAAGGATAAGGAGAAATTTTCACTTCTTATTAAGCGATCCATTTTCTGGCTACTTTCTTCAGTTTATAATTAACTTGAAAAATCCCTTAAATTAGAAAAATCTCCCCCAGAGGTAAAGGATCGCTTAATCTAAAGAAGCCCTGCAAAATGCCTCTTATAAATCTACAAAATCACGTTTTTTAAATTCTCTTTTCTTAACAATGTACTCGGGGAAGATTCCAGCAGTCCGCCGGCCGGAGAAATATATTTTAACTGAATTAAGGGCTGTGTTCCAAAATCCAGTGACCTTTGCATTTCTTGATTCAAAATCTGAATTAATAAGAAGAACCCGGCATTCATCAAAATCAATATTCAACATCTTAAGCCTTCAACCTCTAAGTATATCACAGGGACTGTGACCAATTACAAAATCTAGTGATTTTGAATTTTACATTTCTCACTGGATTTTGGCACTGAGTCATTAATGAGAATAAATTATTCAATTCACCTAACGCATGTATATGCTCTTCTGGATCATCGCTTGGACATTGATTGTGAATTTTCTTCTGGTCGACCAACTGCCAAACACCGTAAAATTATATCAAGTTGGTGTTTAAAAATTTTCCTTTTTGGTTTTCGAGAATAGAGAGCATAGATCATTTTGCTTTAATCCAGACGTGAGTCCAGGTCTATCCTTTGGATTGCCTAGTGAGTTTTTCTCTAAATCCTGGTCTTGAAAACAAAAAAATCCAAAAATGAGTTAAAACAGTTTTTAACGGACGTTTGCTTTTAATGAACGACCTTTTTTTTAGTTCGGTCCCAGCTCCAGGGCTCATCAAGGATATTGACATTAACCTTTTCTACCCCTTCCGCACTCAGGACCTTTCGCCGGATTTGTTCCTTAAAGTACTCGATCATGGGGCAGGCGCTTGTTGTCAATACAAGGTTTACGTTCACATTTGGCCCGTCGACTATTACTTCCTTTACCAGGCCCAGTTTGACGATATCCATCCCTACCCCTGGGTCGACCACGTCTTTTAGCAGGGAATAAATTTGCTCATCCTTAAGCGCTGTTCCTTGTGGAGTTTTTCCATGTCCGGAAACTAACTCTTCATGTGCCTGCAACTTGTCTTCTAACTTGCTCAGCCTGTCAAGTATCTGGCTTATCACAATAAGTCCGGGATCAGGCAGCTTATCATGGTCAAGTTGACCTGCAGAAACCGAAGGATGTGTCTCTGCAATTCTTGCAGGGACTCCCACAACAGTAGCTCCGGCTGGAACTGACCGGATCACAACCGAGCCGGCACCTATTTTAGCGCCTCTTCCAACAGTAATCGGTCCAAGTACAGATGCTCCCGAACCAATAACCACGTCATTTTCAATAGTAGGATGACGCTTTACCTTTTCCAGAGCTGTCCCGCCCAACACAACTCCCATATATATCAGAACGTCATCCCCTACCTCAGCAGTTTCTCCAATCACAACTCCAGACCCGTGGTCTATGAAAACTCTTCTTCCAAGCTTTGCCCCTGGATGGATTTCAATACCTGTTAACATCCTGGAAATGTGAGAGAGCAGACGGGCCAGAAAATAAAAGTGTCTTTCCCAGAGCGAATGAGATATCCGGTGTATCCAGATAGCATGCAGGCCCGGATAGCAGCAGATTACCTCAAGCGTAGACCTTGCTGCAGGGTCTTTTTCAAAAACGGTCCTGATATCTTCCCTGATTCCCATTCGAAATCTTCCGGTATTAATTGTCAAATCAATCGGTCAGCCAGCCTCAGACGAATCAGTCAAACTGTTGCTGATAGATCGGTCAAACATTTGCTGACAAATCGGTCAAACATTTGCTGATAAATCAGCCAAATGCTACTGATAAATCGGTTAGCTGGGAACTCATTGAAAAGTTGTTGATAGATCGGTTAAACAATTGCTGATAAATCGGTCAAACATTTGCTGATAAATCGGTCAAACATTTGCTGACAAATCAGTCAAAGAGGTCAGTGCTCAGATAACGCTCTCCCGTATCCGGCAAGATCACAATAATCGTCTTTCCGCTCATTTCTTCCCTGGCTGCGACCTGAAGTGCAGCATAGGTAGCAGCGCCTGAGGATATGCCTGCAAGGATGCCTTCTTCCTTTGCCAGGCGCCGGGATGTAGCAGCGGCGTTGTCTCCGGTTACTTTGATCACTTCATCTACAAGGTTAAATTGGAGTACATCAGGAATAAAACCTGCACCGATACCCTGGATTTTATGTGGTCCAGGGATTCCGCCGCTGAGTACGGGAGATTCGGCAGGTTCGACTGCAATCGCCTTAAACTCAGGTTTCCGTTTTTTGATAACGCTGGCAATGCCTGTGATAGTTCCGCCTGTTCCCACGCCTGCTACAATGACATCTGCTTTGCCATCCGTGTCTCTCCAGATTTCTTCAGCCGTTGTACGTCTGTGAATTTCTGGATTTGCAGGATTCTGGAATTGCTGGGCTATGAAGTAAAGTGAAGGATCATCAGCAGCCATCTGCTCGGCTTTATTAACTGCTCCTTTCATTCCTTCCGTTCCCGGAGTCAGGACAAGTTCTGCTCCCAGGGCTTTCAGCAGTTTTCTTCGTTCTACTGTCATTGTTTCAGGCATAACCAGTATGAGCTTATAGCCACGGGCAGCGCAGACGCAGGCGAGTCCGATGCCGGTGTTACCGCTGGTGGCTTCAATAACAGTGGTACCTTTTTTGATTTTCCCTTCAAGTTCGGCTTTTTCAATCATCGCCAGCCCTATTCTGTCCTTCACACTTCCCATAGGATTAAAGGACTCTACTTTAGCTAACACATCCGCATGTAGACCTTCTGTTATGCGGTTTAACCTGACAAGAGGCGTATTACCAATTGTCCAGGTTATGTCGGAATATATTCGCCCCATACTTTTACCGTCTCCTGCAACTTACTTTTTTCAGGTTCCATGTATTTTAATTCGATCAGATTATATTAATTAAAATATATTAATTAAATTCTATTAACTCGATTATATTATAAGCTGCCAGTCACGTACGTTTTTACGCTCAAACTTTTTTCAGGTTTTTTTCAGGTTTTTTTCAGGCTTCATTGCAATTTATCGGATGACTTTTTAATCAGCCTGAGATCATTTTTGAGTGGTCGGCACTGCTGCAAGCCAGCACTGCTGCAATATACAACAAGATACGGCAACATACAGATAATTCACAGAAAATTCACAATTGTGAATTAATTTCATGTTAATTAATCTCATGTTAAATATAGTTATCGAGAAGTTCCTGCACTGAAAATCCGTACTTAAGAACAAAAAGAATTCGACAGCATAATGTAAAAAACAGTAAAGAACTGGGAAAACAGTAAGGAACTGGGAAAACAGTAAGGAACTAGAAAAATATTAAGAAAATTAGAAAAACAGTAAAAAGACTGAAAAAAGTAAAAGGACTAAAAACAATAATAGAGCTCTGAAAGCAGTAAATAAGTTGATAAAATCCGACTTTATGCTTCAGATTCTTTTTTATCGTCCTCTTTGTCTTCTGTTTTAGAATTAGCTTGCTCTTCCTTGCCACATTCACTATTGCATTTATTTTCAATTCCTCTGGCACTTACACAGATCTCACAGATTCTTATAGGAGTTACGCAGTTGGCTCCTAGCATATTGTTTTTTCCAAACTTTCAAATATTTGAATTAATTTAACGTGTATTGGGGATTCCTTAAGTATTCTGTCACTGCCACTCTTCTAATTTTCATAGCACTTTCAAACCAGGATATTCC
>NZ_LZPK01000371.1:0-6731 GCF_001729375.1 Methanosarcina sp. A14
TTTGGGGCGTATGCAAGAAACGATATGGTACAAAGAGTTGTGTATGTGACCGAAGAAGACAGTTTCATGATTGATTTTCCGGTGTTGAGCTTTAACCTCTCGGAAACAAAGAAATTGATACTTGAAGAGATCCAGAACGGAGTTTCTTCGGTTACCAAGATTGCGGCGACTGCCGGAATTTCTAAAGGAATGACTTACAACCATCTTCGGGAACTGAAAGCAATGGGATATATAATCGATGGGGAAAATGGATATATTATAACGGATGCGGGAAGAATCGCCTCGATTTGAGTTTAAGAACCAGGCGTAAAAATCATTTTGATTAGATCAATCAGAGAATACCTCTTATGATCAGATAAAACTTTTAACAGCCTGTTTTCTTACTATTCCCCCTGATCATTCACATTTTTTCTCAAAAAATGAAACTCAAGGCTCTTAAAAACCATGTACAGTTAAAAGAATTTTTAGAGTAAATCGAGCTTGGAAGAGCGTTATTATTAAAACGGTTAAAAGTGTTAAATTCGTATCATGGCTGGGTAAATAGAACAAAATACTTGTGAAGAGATCCTTTTAACTGTAACGTAGACCAAAATTGTGTGAATGAGCTCCTGCAGAATTGAGTTGCAGGCAGAAATACAGGAATAGAGGGGAACACCCGGGGAGTAAGGGACAAAGATACAATATGGGGGTATTGTATAGGGAAAGGACCTTACTCCCTTCTACCTATCACTTTTCGCTTATAATTTTCTAATATTTTCTCATTTTTGGATTCCTATAACATTTTGTGATTTTTGTAAAATTTTTTAGACTTACCGTGGATTTGTCTCGGATTCGTCCTTGATTAGTCCCTGATTTTCTAATATTTTCTATGATTTTTTATGATTTTTTATGATTTTCCATGATTTTCCATGATTTTCCATGATTTTCCATGGTTTTCCATGATTTACCATGATTTACCATGATTTCTCTTGGACTCAGCTTTATTTTTTCCAGTTTTTTTCCATAGCTCTGGCTCTCAAATCTGGTGGCATTTTCTCGATTGCATATCTGAGGGCGGTTCTGGGCATCTCTTTTTTGTTATTCATCACGTATTCGAAGACTTCCTGCCTATGGGATTTGCTGGCTTCTTTGAGCATCCAGCCGTAGCCTTTCTGGACCAGATCATCTCCGTCTTTGAGCAGGAGATCGGAGATTTCAAAAACCTCGTTAAGGAAATTGCCTTTTCGGGCAGGCAGGATCAGAGTTACTGCAGCCGCTCGTCTTACCCACCTGTTGTCCGACAGAGCCCAGACCTTGAGTTTTTCCACATACTCTGGGAATTTCTCTATAAAAGAGCCCACTGCATGGTTGCAGAGGGTGTCACACTTTGCCCAGTTGTTAACGTAGTTTTCAATCCAGTGCTCAAAGGTAAAGAAGTCGTCCTCAGAGTAATCATTTCTGATAAGGTAAGCCCAATCGGCTGCAATAAAGGCTTCCTCGCAGTAATCGGACCGAAAAAGTTCCTCACACAGGTCAAAGATTTCTTTTTTGTCTTCGGACTTTATTTCATTATAGTAATTTTTCGCAATTCTTCCCACAAGCGCAGACTTTACTCCATAGCAGCGGATTTCTTCTTTAAAAAAGCGAGACGAACTGGCTTTTGTTTTCTCATCAACGTTGAGGGATAGCTCCTCTCTCATCCTGGGTATAATATTGTGTTCCACAGTTTTCTATTTAATAAGAGGTGTACTTATATTTTATTTATATATATTTACATTTTATTTACATGTACAGTTCATTTATATTTAGACATAGTCATGTCGATTCTGCTTAGATATTACTTTCAAAAATTTTTAAAATGATTAGAAAGTATAAATAAAAATAGAGCCTGAAAACATTTTTCATAAGGAAATTCAATTTATATTTATGCCCAAAGTAAAAATTCGCCCTCAGGAACTCTTTGATTCCAAATGTTTCTTTGACATAATTACACGTACAAATCTCGAATTCATTGAGTTTCCTATAAAAACACTTGAAGAAGAAAGGTATTTTCTGGGTCTAAATGAAGCTAAAAGAAAGGCTAACTTTGAGTACAATTTTTCCGTTCTCTATTACGGAAGACTTGTAGGAGCCTGCGGGATAAAGATCGACCAGCACAGACCCTGGATAGGAGAAATTGGGTACTTCATTGACAGAGATTATCAGAGAATAGGGACTGCAACCGAAGCTGTAAAACAGCTTGAAAAGATCGGGTTTGAGCAACTGGATTTACATAGAATTATCATCCTTATGGACACCCGGAACCTTGCAAGCGAGCGCGTAGCTCAGAAATGTGGGTACAAAAAAGAAGGTACAATGGAAAAAGTCCACCGCATAGGGGAAGATTATTACGACTGTTTCCTTTATGCGAAAATCAGGTAATGAAAAAATTGTGCAGGGCGAAAGAAAAATAAGATATGTCCAGAAGGATGCCCGGGGAGAAAATCAAACAGGGTGGAATCAGCTGAAACCAGCTTAAATCAGCTTAAATCAGTCGAAATCGAGTGAGATTGGTTAAAATTTGTTGAAATTGACTGAAATTATTTGGAATCAACTAAAATTAATTGTAATAGGTTGGAATCAGCTGGAACCGACTGAAATAAAGATTCAGTTCAGCCTGTAAGCCTTGTAATAAGAAAAGGAAAAAATAGGCAGGTAACGCAGGCATGACTGAATCAGACAAGCCCGATAGCCTGTATAAGGCTATTCCCATACCAGACAACCATAAGATTATTTGCTGTTACAAAGACCCCAACGGATTCTATAATACGTTTTGTGAGAAACCATTTTTCCCCCGACGTTTTTATCAAAGGAGCTGCATAAAAAAGCAGGAGAATAAAACCTATTTTTACAAGCAAAAGATGATATATCCCGTAATTTTCCAGAATCATTGCCGGAACAGGATTATATTCCGTACCCTGATTTAAGGCACAAACCGTGGAGATCCAATCTCCGATTACATAGAAAAGAATAATGAAACGTATCTCGTAGAGATAAGAACTGAACGAACCCCGAGTATTGTAGACTTCCAACAAAGAACCTCCCAAAACTCCCCATTTTCCGGTAGAGGAAAACTATATTATAAGATTATATATACGTAAGAAACAAAAACAAGAAACTAAAATAGAGATTAATAATTTTTAGAAAATACGTACTAAGAATTTTTAGATAATTTAGGACACGAAAACACATTAAATAGATGTAAGTATATAAGCGAACTTGTTACAGTTATTAGATGATTGTACTTAGATAATTGCACTCAGATGATTGCACTCAGATGATTGTACTTTAGATGATTGTACTTTAGATGATTGTACTTTAGATGATTGCACTCAGATGGTTGTACTCATAGATTTATTCAGGTTTAGTATTATTCAGGTTTAGTATTTCTTATTATGATATTTTAAAATAGTTAGCTGTAAACTGTAAACAATTATATTTAAAAGTGTATGGTGGTACATCCATCGAAAAACTTGAGTTAAATATAAAACTGTTGGTATTTTGATTCGCAGCGTTCATGAAACTTTTATCCAGATTATCAGATAGATGGTAAAAATGACTCAAAACGTGGACTTTTCAGGGAAGACTGATTCTCCTTCCTTGCTGGAAATGAAAAATGTAACCGTCGTCAGAGGCGGGAGAAAAATCCTTGATTCGGTGTCCCTGTCAATTGAGCAGGGAGAACATGTTGCAATTATCGGGCCTAATGGTTCCGGAAAATCCTCCCTGATCAAGACATTTACAAAGGAATATCACCCGCTTGCAGCAGCCGATGGGCTTATTCTGAATATCATGGGCAAAGGGACCTGGAATGTCTTTGAGCTAAGAAAACTGCTCGGGATAGTCTCAGGAGACCTTCAGCAGACCTACTTCCGTCAGGTTAGTGTGCTGGATGTCGTACTCTCAGGGTTTTTCAGCAGCATAGGAATTTACTATAACCATGAAGTTACCCCTGAAATGGAAACCAGAGCAAAGGAAGTGCTTGAGTTTCTTGAGATTTCCCACCTTGAAGACAGGATGATGTCTGAACTTTCTTCAGGAGAAGCCAGGAGGGTACTCATAGGAAGAGCCCTTGTACATGACCCTGAAGCCCTTATTTTAGATGAGCCTACAAATAGCCTTGACCTCAAAGCCCTTCACAGCTTCCGCGAAATTATCCGGAAAATTGCCGGCTCGGGAAAGAGCATTATTCTCGTTACTCACGCCCTTGAAGATATCATTCCCGAAATTAACCGTGTAATCCTCATCAGAAATGGAAAAATCTTCATGGATGGAAAAAAGCAGGAAATACTGACCGACTCAAACCTCTCGGAATTGTTTTCTCTCCCGGTCGAAGTTGTGAAGAAGAATGGTTACTACCAGGCCCTGATCTGAAGAACAGGCGTGGATTAAAACAAAAAGCTGACAAAATGAAAATATTATATTAACGCCAGCATATTAAAAATCCAGGCCCATCGACATTTCAGGCTTCTCAACATTTCAGGCTTCTCAACATTCAGACCTGCCAACATTCAGACCTGCCAACATTTTAGGCTTATAAACGACTCCGTAGTATCAGAATAAACTGATACTGAGTTCTGCTTTTTATCAATATTCTCAACAGATCCCGCATTTTTTATATTTTTCCTTTTTTCTCTTTAACCTTTATCTATCTCCAGTTCTTTTAACAGGCGTAGTCATAAACTTCAATCTTCTAGTCGCACATAATACATTCCTTACAACTTTCTCTTCTGATTGATACACTTTAATACTTATACGTGAATTAAAACATAAACTATAACTGAATGGCTATAAATGAATGACAAAAGACCCTGGGGGATTAAATTTGGGAAAGCATTTTGTCATAATTGCCGGAGAAGAAGCAGGCCCTAAATCAAATAAAATGGGCGGGATCTGGAATGTTATTCATGAAGAGGCACAAACCCTTGCTGCTCTTTTCGATTCGGGGCAATTGGATACAAAAGAAGATAAAGAAATACTTGTTGTGGGCCCTTATTATGCGCACAGGGGCGCGGACTGGAATCGGGGGTTAAATCGAATTACGGAGATGAAGGAATTTGACTCCCTTAACCCCGGCGAAGAACTTCGTAAAAGCCTTGAATCCCTTGAAAACTCAGGTATCAAGGTGTTTACAGGATCCAAGTTCGTGGGGAGAACGAAGATAGGTTATTTGCAGTTTCAAACCTCTGATTTTGGAAAAATACGCTCTATGTATAAGGGAAATGAGATGAACCTTGAAAGTAGGATCAAATCTGAAGCCTACGAGCACCTTGGGCTTGACTCCCTGAGATACGAGAATATGTCAAACGGGCCTGAGTATACCCATTACCTATGCCTGTCCTATGCAGTTTCAGAGCTTGTCAGGCTCCTGCTAAGCACAGCTTCGGAAAGTTCCGAAATTCCCGACGCAGCTTCAACTCATGCTTCAACTCATAGTTCTATTCCCTGCCCAAGAGTCTCTCTGCACTGCCATGAATTTGGGGTGTTTTATGCGCCAGCTAGACTTAAGAAACTCGGAATTCCAGTAAATACTGTTGCAACTCTACACGCAACTCTGCCTGGAAGGACTGCAGGATACAATACTATCCAGAAAAGAAGGAATAATGACAGCACATGGCCTTCAGGTGTGCCTGAAAACCTGGCCGCCCTTGAAGCGCTGGCTGCATATGCCGATACGGTTACTGCAGTAGGAGAATCGACTCGACAGGAAGCAAGGCTCTTTTATGGGATTAATGGAATTGTGATCCGAAACGGAATAACCATAGAATCCGACAAGATAGACTGGGATCTTAAAGAAAGCTCCCTTAAACGAATCAGAAAATTCCTTTCCGAAAACCTGTATAAGTACCATGGAGGGGAAAGGATCGAACCCGAAAAGATAATCCCGATTTTCACAATCTCTCGTCTGGAGGTGGAAAATAAAGGATATCCGGATCTTCTCGATTCCCTTGTTGCGCTTGAGCACATAATAAAAAATAACATTCTCGAAGGGCATATGCAGGAGGAAATCAGGGTAATCTGTTTCCTTGTTACGGCTGAAGGGTCAAAAACAAACCTTCCGTCAGGATTTCCTGTAAACCTGCCAAAAGAAGTGCTTGTAGGAAACGAACTGAGAATCCAGCAGATGATTGAGGATAGGGGGCTGGATTTTTCGAAAATGGTAAGGGGAAAACGCTCGGTTGCAGCACTTTTATACCCCCAGATTCTTTCAAGCTCGGATGGAGGGTTGGGTATGGAAGTTGAGGAATTTATGGCAGGCTGCTGTGCAGGTATTTTTCCCTCGCGTTATGATCCCTTCCTGCTCACAGGGCTTGAAGCCGGAAAAGAAGGAACCCCAAGTGTGGTCAGTCGGGTATGCGGCTTCAGTGATGCCATAAAGACAATTGAGTCCCTTAAAGAAGCGCTTGGAGGAGTGATAGTAGTGGACAATATCGGTCTTTCCTACTATGAAATAATCCTTGATTATGCCCTGGCAGTCAGTTATTTTACACGGAATTTCATAGAAGATAGGGTAAAGTATAAACTCCTCTGCAGGGAAGCATTCCTCCTTGCAAAAGATATGGGCTGGAAAGCTCCTACTGAACAGTATTATGAACTGATAAGCGGGGCTCGGTTCTGCAAACAGTAAAATACTGCTGGTAGAGGATAAAAAGAAGTTAAAATATCAGGAGAAAACGAATATCAGGAAAAATGAATATCAGGAAAAAAGAATA
>NZ_LZPK01000372.1:0-12187 GCF_001729375.1 Methanosarcina sp. A14
AATCGAATAACAAAATAAAAATCAGATAATAAAAACTAACTGTTACCTGGAAATCCTTTTATTTCAACCCTATATGTCTTGTATATAATCGAGTATTTTAGTATTGAGAAAAGTTGCAGATTTCATTTAAAATCAGGAAATTATGAGGTTTAAATATGGTAAAGAAGGATACATCTGAAGAGAATATTGAGGAAAACGCTGAGGAGACAAGCGGAGATGGATATGTGGAGATTAAGATGGGAGGAGGCTGGTATATGACGGTCTCTCTGGCGCATAGTGAACGCTTTGAGAAAGAGTATGTCGAACTTGCAAAGGAGCGGGGAGGCGTAAAGAGGTCCAGGTTCAACCTTAACCCCGCCCATGTCAGGATGTTGGGAGAAACTCTGATCAAATTTGCGGATGATAACGGCCTCTAATGGTTATTTTGGTTTTAATTTAGGTTCAATTATTGAATCTGGTCAGTTCCTGCTCAGGAACTCCATTATTTTTTTCACAACTTCTTTTTCTATGTATTTGGGAGAGTGGGAAGCATCGATTACAATAAAACGTTCTGGATCGTTTGCCGCAAGCTTGAGGAAAATCTCCCTGACTCCCCGTAAAAACTCTAATTTCTCGAACTTACTTTGTTCTCCTCGTTTCCCACAGCGTTCAATTGAAATTTCGGGCCTGATATCAAAGAGAAAGGTCAGATCTGGAACAATAGTCCAACCCCGGTGCAGATCCTTTACCCATTCAAGAGGATTCTCCAGGTGAGTTTTCAGGGTCATGCCCTGGTAAGCATATCGGCTGTCGGAATAGCGGTCAGAAATTACTATTTTTCCTTTTTCAAGTGCAGGTTTTATAAGTTTTGCCAGATGTTCGGCATGGTCAGCTGTAAAAAGGAAAAGCTCGGCAAGCTGATCAGTATCTGACTGAATAGCTTTTTCCACGACATTTCCAGTTAGAGTACCTCTTGTTGGTTCCCTGGTAAAAACAGGTTTAAAGGCTTTAATTTCAGGATTCTTCTGAAGTTTTTCTGCAACTGTGCTTTTGCCTGAGCCGTCAATGCCCTCAAGTGTGATCAGTTTCCCTCTCATAAATATCGTCTTTTTTCTTTTAGAGATTTTTAGTGAAACGCGTTATCTGTATTTATAATCTACAGGCTTTCCGGACTCATTATAAGGTCTCAATTCCATATATAATTGGCAATTCAGGGCTAAATTCTAGACAAAATAAGTATCTATTTATGCAATATTAAAAATAGATTAGAATAATATGACTGTAATAGGAGTAATTACGCGGGGTAAGTACGGGCACCGCCTTATTGAGACTATCAGGGAGTACAGTGATTTTTCAATCGTAACTGCGGATCTGCCTGAATTCGTGCCTGTATTTATTGAAGAGCCTGATGAATATTTGGAAGCTCTTAACTTCGATAAACATGTGTTCTCTGCCGAAATTATAATTACCTACTCTTTGCATCCGGATTTGACATCTGCAATTGCAAAGCTTGCGGCAGAAGCTGGTGTGCGTTCTCTTATAGTACCGGGTGGGCCATCCAGAGCTTCAGTTCCCGAACTCAAAAAGATCTCCGAAGTTTCAGGTATGGATATCGAGGTAGATGAAATCTGCTGTAGTCTTGAACCCAATGATTTCAACAGGCCGTTTGCAGAACTCTTTGGGTCTCCTATCTTGAAGGTAAAAACAAAAGATGGAAAAATTGCCGATGTCAAGGTAATAAAAGGCGCTCCATGTGGGAGTACCTGGTATATGGCAGAGGAAATAGTCGGAACGGAAATAAAAGATGCACCTCCCAAAGCCGGGCTGTTGATCCAGCATTACCCCTGTCGGGCGACACGTGGCGAGATTGGTGGGATCCATGAGTCAGGGGAACTGCATAAACAGGCGTTTATAAAAGCTCTTGAAAGTGAGGAGTGATTATATATTCTTTGAAAAAACATATTCTAAATATGACCGGAAAGTTGGATTCAGCTTTTCATTTCTGAGGAGCCTTTACTTTGTGTCCTGGCCGGTCTCAAGTAATTTACAGGGGTGAAAAGATTACTACCCTATCTATCTCAGAAGATTCAGGGCCCGAAGACCTCGAGACACTAGCAGTCGCAGTACACTCGGTCATTGGACTTCCTACAACCATTCGCAGTCTCAAGCGAAAAGGACTTCGCCTGGAAAAAGGTCAAATCCTTGATAGAGACTACACAGGGCCTGTGCTCGAAGAAGTATTGAAAACAAACAAAGTTGTCCACAAAGTCCCTACGGAAGGAGTGTACAGTGGAAAACCTGTAGTTGTTGCTCCCATTCACTCGAAAGACGGAGAAGTTATTGCAGCTCTTGGAGTTGTGGACATACTGGCTACTATAGATCTTCACTCTGTTTTTCAGGAATATACATCGGTACTGGAAGAAGTCGAATATGCTAAAAAATAAAGGTCGTAATATATAACCTGAAGTTTGCATCTGACCTTTCACAGATGTTCTTTTAATTTTCATCCTTTTTCTGGCTATCGTTTTTTCTGAAAATCGTCTTGGTTACTCAAAAGTGTATTTTTGAAGTACCCCATATTTTCGACCTTTTGCCTTCATTGAAAACTTCCAGCGATCATTTACCTAAGTTTTAGTTGAGATAATAACCGCAAATTTTCAAGTTAACTGCAAATTTCGAGTAATTCTCCAAAAACGATATCAAAAAACATGTTCTCTTTTTGAAGGCATATGTGAAAAATGAATTTCATAATAAATTGAAAAATCACTGACATTTGAATAGTAAACTGAAAAATTATTGACATTTGAATAGTAAATTGAAAAATTACCTGCCAATTGCATGTTAATTGAAAAAAGTGGTTATTGGAGGACCAGCTCCCGCTTACTTTCCCAGGAGAATTATTCGCTCCTCCATTTAAGCTTCCTGTTCAAACCTTAAATTTTTCCGGTTTTACTCTGGCTTCTGGTATAATTTTACTTTCTTCAGCAGGGTACCGTTCTTTGCATGGGGTTGTCTGAATACGGTATCATTGGATTTTTCAATCTCTCTTGCCTGTATTGCAAGCTGTGAAGCGGCTCCCATTATTTCGTGTCCAGCTGCTGCTGTCAGGCACACCTGGTCGATTTCCTTTAACATGAAACATGCAGGGAAGTTAACCTGTGCTACTTTTTCAGCCATGTGAAGGGCGGCAAGAGCTTTTGCTTTTGCATAGGGATTTGCAAAGCCTGCGTACTCAACACATTTTTCGGGTTTTGCAAAAATGTGTGGAAGTTCAAGCTCCTTTCCTGATTTTCCGGAAGCAACCTGGTCAGTTACCTTGTCCAGTTCTTCCTGGACGAGTCTAACAACACCACAAACGGATAATACTTTCATTGCATCGGAATTGAAGGATGCCATCTCTACAGGGTCAAGAAACTCTCTCTTGGCTCCGATAAGAGGGTCTACTGGGAGGATCATATATCCGAAACCGGCCTTCTCAAGAGCCTCTCTGGCTTCTTTCTTTGTTGGACCATCTGAGACCACAATGCAAGGGACGTCCTTCCATACTTCACGAGCTGCTTTGGGACCCGGAGCTGCTGCGTTTGGGCTGATAATTATCACAAAATCTGCATCCCACTGCTTGAAACTTTCAGAAGCTGCAGCTTCTGCAGGGCTCATTTTGGCACCTGTACCAAATACACGTACCGTAATTCCCTCTCTTGCTGCAATTTCATCCTGGACCAGATTGATAACCTGGCTCATTCCCAGGTTGCCCATTTTTATAAAACCTATGTTGACCATTTTTCTCAAAATCCTGTGTTAACCAATTTTTTAAATAATGGAATTCCTAATGGGTTTATAATCCTTTTGGCAGGTTATATCCTTATCAACCTTCTTTTATAAAAATGTATGTGATATATAACTATTATTCAATATCTTTCTTTGCTCCTCCGAAAAGCTTAAAAAGGATGTGATTTATTTCACTCAAAAACGTTGACATCATTGCTGTTGTTTTGTGGTCTTGTTCACAGAACCCGTATTATAATTTGAAAACTTTATCCGTTGGTGGGCTTTTAATGTCAGGGCAAATTTATTATACTAAATTGCGGGGGTACCCCTGAAGAAGGTACACCAGGCAGCATGCCCTTTTTCGGGAAATTATCCCGCTATATCTAATAGTTATTCAGGTCCAGGTTTTGATTGAGTGAACTGTCCTATGCATAATTTTACTGGAAACAAAATGATTGTTTTTGATATGGATAGCACCCTTATAGACGCTGAGACTATCGATGAGCTCGCCAGGGCTGCAGGTGTTGTAAGCAAAGTAGAGGAGATTACGAAGAAAGCGATGTATGGAGACTTTGATTTTGAGCAAGCACTTATTGAAAGGGTCAGGCTTCTTAAGGGACTTCCTCTTGAAACTGCCCTTGATGCGGTAAACCAGATCAATCTGATGCCGGGAGCAGCAGAACTTATCCTTTATGTCAAAAGTAGGGGCTATAAAACTGCAATGATTTCCGGTGGATTTACCATTTCTGCCGATACGATAGGCAAAGCGCTTGGCATTGAT
The DNA here is from genome assembly GCF_001729375.1 of Methanosarcina sp. A14. NCBI lineage: Archaea > Methanobacteriati > Methanobacteriota > Methanomicrobia > Methanosarcinales > Methanosarcinaceae > Methanosarcina > Methanosarcina sp. A14. The sequence goes on from NZ_LZPK01000372.1 coordinate 4,529, forward strand.
TTCATTGTTTCCAACAAACTGCTTGTGGAAGACGGCTTTCTTACCGGCAAAGTTGTCGGCCCGATCACTCAGAGTGACTCCAAAGCAAAGGTTTTTGAAGAACTCACCCGACTAAATGGGGTTCGGCCGGAGCAATGTGTAGTTGTCGGGGACGGCGCAAACGATGCCTGTGTCTTTGAGAAAGCAGGTTTTGCTATAGCTTTCAATCCCAAGCCCATCCTGAGGGAATATGCGGATGTGGTCATAACAAAAAAAGACCTTAAAGCCGTTATCCCTGTTCTTGAATCTCTTTCTTATCAATGTTGTAATCAGGCACAGCATGTTGACATCGAACAATAGAGCTACTAAAATGCCAGCTTTTTTGCTGGATCGGGAGGCACAATAAGAGATGCTAAAGGAACTGCAGAAAAAAAGATCAGATTTGAAAGACATTTCTGAAGAAGCCAAGGAAAAAAGGAATACTTTAAACGCAGAGGCCAGTGCACTCGCTGCAAAGCGTAATGAACTTAACAAGAAGACAAAAGACCTTATTAACGAAGCTCAGGAACTAAAAGTTCTCAGGGACGAAATTAATGAGAAGGTCAGCGAATACAAGAGCAAGCGCGATGAAACCAATGCTAAGGCAAATGAGCTCTTTGCAAAGGCTGATTCCATCAGGAAGCAGAGCAACCTGGGTGGTCCTTCAATCAAATCTCTAAGAAAAGACATTGATCGCCTTGAATTTGCTCAGCAGACTGAAGTCCTGAGTACAAGCAAGGAAAGGGAACTCGTTGGAAAGATCACTCAGCTTCAAAAGCAATATCACGTCAAAAAAGTCCAGCTTGAGAGCAACTCCGAACTGAAGAATCTTCTGGACGAAGCTCAGAAAATCCGAGATGAAGCCTCAGAATTCCATACCCAGCTGGCTGAATATGCCAGGCAGGCTCAGGAATATCATGAGAAGATGATTGCAGCTTTCAAAGAGGCTGACAAAACCAGAGCAGAGTCTGACGTTGCTCACAGGGAATTTGTAAAAGCTCAGGAAGCAGCTGACGAACAGCATAAGGCTTTCATCAATGCCCAGAAGGAAATCCGGGATCTCGATAAAGAAATCTTTAAGCTCAGGAAGAAAGACAAAGAAGGAAGATCTCGCGTTGTTAAGTCCGAACTCCAGAAGGATGCCAAGTCCATCTTCGAAAAGTTCAAGGGCGGAGGAAAACTCACCACCGAAGACCTGATGACTCTTCAGAGATCGGGTTTAGTCTGATTCGTCTCATAAACAAAAATTTAGCTTAAAGTCTTCAATTTACGTTGCAGGTATGTTTCAACCTGCATCCTAATTTTTCGAGTTCATTCCGGCTTATTCTGTGCTATTACTGATTCTGTTTTTATCTGGCTGGTTCTATACTCCAGTGCTATATAGTCCAGCAACTCAAGTTATTTTAACTAACACTTTTTACTTCAAAAAAGAAGGATTATGAGAGCAAAATTATAACTTTCTTCGAACTTTGCTCTGAGACTTTCAATAATCGTCCCCAATTTACTCTGACAGACTCAGATACTTCTCCCTGAACTCGGGGTTTCTCATAAGGCAGCACTTTGCATTATATGCAGGGTCTTCCCTTATCTTTTTCCAGATATCCTTTATTCTGTCTCTATGAACATTTCCATAGGAAATGGGGATACAGGCGCAGGGAAGAATATTTCCTTCCGGGGTTATATGGAGCCACTTTCGGCCTGCCATGCAGCCTGTGGTGTTCATGACCAGTGGGATAGGAAATATTCTGGGGCCTTCTTTCTCCCTGGCTCCTGATACGAAATTCTCAAATTTTTTCAGGTCTTTTGGGGTCATGATTTCAGAGGCGTGATCTATCCACCTGCCCGTGGGAACGATTTCGTAGAAGGAGAGTTCATGGACTCCAAGCTCGGACGAAAGAGCATATAGTTCTTCAAGCTCGTTCACATTATCCCTGGAAAGCACCACATATATATTTACAAGCAGGCCAGCCTTAATCCCATTTTTGACGGCTTCAACCGCACTTTTGAAAACTCCTTTCCTGCCTCTTACGTGATCGTGCTTATCTTCATACGCGCTGTCAAAACTTACAGTAAGGGAATAAAGTCCCGCTTCTTTCAGACTGCTGGCTCGCTCTTCAGTCATCCCCACACCTGAGGTAAACATACCTGTGATTGCTTTTTCAGGGTTTACGTACCTTATCAGGTTTTCCAGACCAGGATAAGTCAGGGGCTCGCCTCCATCAAAGATCACGAAAGTTGTGCCCATTTCGAGTACCTGGTCAATTGTAGATTTTACGATTTCAGGAGCAAGTTTTTTACGGTTTTTCGTGTCAGGCAGAGCGCAGTGAATACAGTTATTAGGGCATTCTTCAGTAACAGAAATAGTTACCTGGTCCGGAACCATTTTTCCCAGCATGGAATAAATCTGGCTTTTTACCAGGCGGTCAAAACCCTGGCTTGGCACCGGGGGCATCCAGGTTGAACAGATGAGCCTGTCGGCCTCGACTTTTGCAGGCTTCTCGCCTTCAAAAATTGAGAGGTTTTTCTCAAGAGTTTTTCTCATAAGGATGGAAGCAACCCCGCTGGTTTTCATCCTCATGTGCCCGTCTTCGATCTCAGTATAAACTCTGAATAGAGGGCTTTTATAGAAATCGTATTGCATATTGTTCCTGCACCTGACATTTGATAATGTCCATATCGGTTCCGTTCTCTTTTTCTCTTTTAAATTTCAGTTCATTTATTCCTGAGGAGTGCTCTGAACTTTAAGATTGCAGAGGGTTTTTTCTTTAGCATGAATGCAAAAACCTGCATAGCCTGTTCAACTGAACTTCCATGAATAAACGAAAGGTCCTCCTTTTCAAAGACCCTAGCCATCTCATCAATTTCCCTATCCGTCATTTTCCTGAGAGTCTCAAGCCCTATTCGGCCCAGGTAGTGTTCGGCCAGAAATTCCTTTTCCCAGGTCTTCCGGTAAGTCAGGAGGGCAGATTTTGAGATATTTCCTTTGCTTATGGCATCTGCAGCGACATCTCCACATATCTGGCCTGCCCTCATTGCATATCCTATTCCCGACTGACCTGCTGCCCCACCAACGACCATTATCCCATCGGTTATGTACTCCTTTGGAATGGTCACAATAGGGTCTCCTCCAGACAGTTTTCTTACAACTTCAAGCTCTTCGAGCCCTTTAAGCTTTTTGAAATTTTCAACCCAGGCATTAAGGTAAGGCGTTGCATCAGTTCCGCACCGGCGCACATAAGCTCCGATTGCAGCATTATCGCCTCCTCTTGGAGAGTATGTAGTTTTCCAGCCTGGAGCATGATTCCCAACATAATACTCAAACATCTCTGGTTTCCCAAGTCCAGGACTTTTAATATCCAGTTCAATTCCCCAGGCAATATCTTCAGGATGTTTCATTGTCTTCAAGCCCACAAGGGAAGCAATTTTTGAATTTATGCCGTCGGAGATAATAACCAGTTTTGAGGTAAATACCCCGGCAGAGGTATTGACAGTAAATTTATCTCCTTCTTTCTGGATATCCTGCACTTCCACCCCTGTTCGAAGATCTACACCGGTTTTCATTATTTTCTTTGCATAAAATCTGTCGAAAGCCGTTTTATCAATGGCATATCCAGTAGTCTCAACTTCGACTGTCCTTCCTGACGGGGAAATAATCTTCATGCCTTTGAGATTATGCAGAACATAAGAAGGGTCTACCTTTTCTCCGCATTTATCAAGCATCCCCTTAAAAAAAGAGTTTGCAGGGTGGGGAGGATGCCCTATCTCTTCTTTTTTTTCCAGCAAAAGGACCGCTGCCCCTTTCTCACAGGCGCTCCTTGCAGCCATCATTCCTGCAGGAGATGCCCCTATTACGATAATATCCGCGTCCATTTTTTTCTACCTGTTTTACCAGAGAATGGAGGTGTAGCCCCCTGCATAAATGCATAGCACTACGTCAAGAATCATTGATCCAAACATAATTGCTCTATAATTTGAACCATTAAGAAAGAGCCTGCCACCTCTCTCCGGGGTAGGATGTTTGATAAAATCGAGACATTGAGTAAGCATCCAGAGTCCTGAAGTCAGGGCTCCTGCATAGTATACAGGTCCAAGATGAGCCGACCAGCCTATGGTTAGTGAAGCGATGACTCCGACAATCCACCAGAAAGTAACGAATCTGGCGGTAAAGGGGATTCCAAAGGTTACGGGCATCGTTGGGGCACCCTTCATTCTGTCTCCTTCCACATCTCTGGAAACTCCTCCAAGGGTAAAAGCCCAGTCTGTAACGCAAATCATTAGCCCGAAACAAATAGCCGGCAAAGGGAGAATTACTCCATCGCTGCCTTTCAGGATTCCTGCGGGGTCAAAGGCAAGCCAGATACCCACTGGTACAAGCCCATAAGAAATACCTACTGGCAAAAAACTGAGGAAAGTATTCCTTTTTGCAAAGATTGAATATATTGTGATAACTGAAGCCGCAATAATAAGGGTTACGAGAGACTCAGGATTCAGGTAAGCCGCTGCTGCTCCTGCAATTACTAACAAAAAGACGGCATAAGCAAGTGCAGAGCTCTTTGACAATTTTGATGAGGGTAAGGGACGGCCAGGCAGATTGATCGTATCTATATCTATATCACAGCAGTCATTGAATACGTATGAACTTGTAATGGCTGCAAAGCCACCTATTACTGCAATCAGGAAGGGAATAAGTTCGGGAAGCCCTCCGGTCGCCAAATACGAAGCAAGGATTGCACTTGAGGCAGGTAGGGTAAGGTCCATGTAGTAGAGTTCGGGTCTCATTAGTCGCAGATAAGGACTGAGTTCGCCGATTCTTGCTGTAAGGGACAATAGTTTCACCTAGACTTTTCTGGTTTGTACGAAAGTTTTCGTGTCGAGCGTTGTATTTTAGCTCTTTCCCTATTTAGAGGGTTTTTGCAGGTAATTCTATAAAGGTTTGCACCACAAAAAAGTTTTCTTTTTATCTCTTTTGAGGCACGTTTTGGTTGCCAGTAGCTTTAAGGATTTCAAGGTATCAGGAACTCAAGGTATCCAGTACTCTTAATCGGCTACCCAAAATTTATTTTTTTCCAATTTTTCCTGTATATTTATTCTTTTTTCCAATCTTTCCTGTATACCAGTTTTGCCCTTTTTCTGATTTCTTCAATTAGAGGATGCTTGAACTCCTCCTCGCAAATAAAAGTAAACTCGGCTTCTGGGTTCAGGTCTATCAGTTTAAGAGTGTTCGAAAGAGCTGAATTGAGTGATTCGTAATCCGGAAATTTTGGAACTTCAGCATTGAAAGGATACACTTCTTCCATTTCGACAGGAAACGCTCCAAAAGGTGCTTTGAAAGTAAGAATCTGGTCGTAATCTTTCTCTCCTTTTACTGGCCCTGTCCGAATAATTACCGAGCCTTGCAGGCTGAACCTATCCAGCCGTTTCCCAAAACGCAGGACTTCAGGGCGGGAGGAGGACTCAGGTCCGCAGTAGAAGAAGGTGCCTTTTGTAGCCGGATCAAGTTGTTCAAGCCAGGAAGAGTGAGTGTAAAGCTTCTTCAGCCCATCCAGAAGTTTCGGATGAGCACGACAGCGCTGCTCCACAAGTTCGAGCAATTTCCCGTCTTTTATGCACTGCTTTACCAGCCGGATTTCAGCAAAAGTCGCGTAAAGGTTGTGTTTTCCCAGAAGTTCTTCCCGGTTATCAGCTTTTTTCAATTCTTCTGCCGTGTATCTTGAACAAACCGGACAGGAACAGGGCAGATAGTTCAGCTTTTCAATGTGGTAAGTTCCATTCACAGTAATATAGCGCCCATCTTTGGCGTAAAGAGCATAGGCTGCCGAATCAAAAAGGTCACAGCCCATGGCTACTGCAAGGGCAAACATCATTGGGTGACCTGCTCCGAAAAGGTGTACCGGGGAAGCTGGGGAGAGTCCTTTTTTAGATGCAGCAATCACGTCAACAAGTTCCGCATAACGATAGGCTTCCATGAGCGGGACGACTGCTCCAAGAGGATAAACTTCAAAATTAAGATCTTTCAGGTGGGAAGCAGCTTTTTCCCTCAATTCAGGGTATGTTGAACCCTGAACTGGCCCTGCAAGAAGCTGTTCGCCCTGGATAAACTTGCGTGCCGCTTCAAGGCGTTCAGCTGTGATTGCAAGTTCCTCTTCAGCCCGTCGGTAGTGAACATCAGGGGGCGTAGGGATGTCCAGTGGGACAATAATGTCACTTCCTATCTTTTGCTGGAACCCGAGAATTTCCTCATTCGTAACTTCGACGGACCCATATACAGAAAGCTGGAAAGAACCTGAATCCGTCATAATGGGTCCATCAAAGCCCAGGAGCCCATGCAGCCCTTTTTCCAGGGCGACACTTTTCAGTTCTTCCTTGCGGTAAATAATATAGGAATTAGTAATCAGAATCTCTGCCCCGAAGTTTCGCATTTCTTTCGGGGGAATAAGCTGGATATTTGGATTAATCACAGGCATAACGGTAGGCGTTTCAACAGTCCCATGGGGAGTCCTGAGTCTTCCTATCCTTCCGCCTGCATCCTTGTCGAGTATTTCGAATATTGCTGACATGCCGGCGTTATAGATGTCTCTCAGATATATTTATCTTTGGGGAATAGCGGGAAGCAAAGGTAATTCTAATAAATCACCTGAGCTTCCTTATCACTCTCAAATGAAGAGCTGAATCACCTGTATCAAAGAAACCTATCGTTCCCTGATTTTTCCATGATTTATCCATGAATATTTCTTGCCATTTCTTGCCTTTTTCTCACCTTAATCTTCTTTGGTTCGCGGCATGGCAATAATCTCCCTAACCTGAAGGGAGAAGAAATCCCCGCTGTGGGCTGGTCTGAGCACAAGTGCTACGTCTGCACCATGCCTTGTGCCTCCTATCGCTATAATCTCTGTGTTGTCGGAAACAGGGATATGACCTGAATCGGCTGCCATAACTGCGACTTCAATGGCTACTTTGAATCCTTTTCCAAAGAGAGATCTGAGAGCGTCCGAAATTACTTCTACTCTGGAATATCCCCCGAATTTCTTTGTGATTGAGCGTTCGACTCCTGAGAATATATGTGATTGAGTGGTTATTACCGCCCCAAGTTCTTCAAGTTTCTTTTTGTATTCATCTTCTACTTCCCATTCGCCTTTCTTATTCTGCCCATACTGGTGGCTTATTCCAATAACTTTTATGCCGCTGCCCTTTACAGCCTCTGCCATTTTTAGCGCGGTTTTTCCGCTGGTGCTTGCCACCACAATATGGGATATATGAAGTTCTGCCGCCCTTTTAGCTGCTGCTGTAATAACGGCGTCTGTATTTGACTCCCCTACATTGTCAAAATATAGAATAGATTTTTCCATGATTTTTCTCCTCCTGTGTTCGAATGTTTCTTTCTATTAGCTCTTTTCCTGTGTTCGGATTTTTCTTTTTATAAACTCTTTTGCCCATATTCGGACGTTTCTTCCTATGAACTCTTTTACTGTTTCCTCTTACTGTTTCCTCTTACTGTTTCCTCTTACTGTTTCCTCTTACTGTTTCTTCTTACTGTTTCTTCTTACTGTTTCCTTTGTGTATTATGTTTTTTTCTTATTCATATTTTATAAAATCAGGTTTCTGTCAGTTTTTCTAGTTGGAAGATGAAATTTGGGTTTATTA
>NZ_LZPK01000373.1:0-13763 GCF_001729375.1 Methanosarcina sp. A14
GCAACGGCGAGTGCTGACAAAACAGCACATTTATGGGATGTATCTACAGGTAAACAGATTTCTGTTCTGAACCATGATGGTCCGGTAAATAGTGTTATCTTCAATCCTGATGGAAAATACATTGCTACGGCGAGTGCTGACAATACATCATCTGTATGGAATACAATTACAGATGAAAAAATATTTGTTCTAAACCATGCTGGTTGGGTAAATAGTGTTGTTTTCAGTCCGGATGGAAAATACATCGCAACGGCGAGCAACGACAATACAGCACGTTTACGGGATGAATATACAGGTAAACAAATCTTTATTCTGAACCATGCTGGTTGGGTAAATAGTGTTGTTTTCAGTCCGGATGGAAAATACATCGCAACGGCAAGTGCTGACAAAACAGCAGGAGTATGGAATACAGCTACAGGTAAACAGATTATTGTTTTGAACCATAATGGTCCGGTAAATAGTGTTATCTTCAGTCCTGATGGAAAATATATTGCTACGGCAAGTGATGACAAAACAGCATGTCTATGGGATACAGCTACAGGTAAACCAATTTTTCCTCCTCTGAACCATGCTGGTAGGGTAAATAGTGTTGTTTTCAGTCTTGATGGAAAACATATTGCTACGGCGAGTTACGATAATACAGCATGTCTATGGGATACAGCTACAGGTAAACAGATTTTTGTTTTGAACCATAATGGTCCGGTAAATAGTGTTGTTTTCAGTCCTGGTGGTAAATATATTGCTACGGCGAGTTTTGATTATACGGCACGCGTATGGGATACAACTACTGGTAAACAAATTTTTGTTTTGAACCATAATGGTCCGGTAAATAGTGTTGTTTTCAGTCCTGATGGAAAATACATTGCTACAGCAAGCAATGATAATACAGCACGTTTATGGAACGTATCTACAGGCAAACAAATTTCTTACTTGGGACATGATAGTGGTGTGAATAATGTTGTTTTTAGTCCTGATGGAAAATACATCGCAACGGCGAGTGTTGACAGTACGGCAAAGTTGTGGACAGCAAAGTTATGGATATCTGATACAGAAGATTTGATAGACGAAGCTAGCAATCGTCTAACCCGTAATCTTACGCCAGATGAATGGAAAGAATATATGGGTGATGAGTCTTATCGCAAGAGATTTCCAAATTTACCGTAAATGTTTGAAAATATAGGCTTACGCACCAAATGTATGAAATCAAGTACATTCGGCGTTGTTACTGATTTCGAGGCTGTCTTAAAATTCAAATCATTTATACAATTGGATAATGGGCAACGTTCCGTTTAAATTCATATTACGCACTAGATGTATAAAATCAAACACAATAAACATCATGGTTTAAACTTTCGTCTTGGACATTAATAGTTTAACACTCCGTTTATCAATTTAAATGCATAAGTCCTATCCCAACTATAGAACCAGATTTAATTTTAAGACACACTCTTAGTATTTTATAAAATTGGAAGTTTAATCCCGGGACGTATACATTTGAGTTACAAAACCAATAGCATTAAACTCACAACTTTCGGAAAATCAACTTTTAATTACGACGTATACCGCGCTTCTACTGTACTCATTTCAGCTTATGCAGAGAGCATGCGAGATTAAAGTAAAAGATGGAAAAAGAGTTGAATGTAAAAATACACCTGTAAGAGAAATAGGGATTATAGATTCAAATTGAACACTACAAGCTCTTCTAACTTTCAGTGCTTTAAATCATCAAGAATATAACACTGGACAACCAATTTTTATGGACGACCAATTTTTATTCAACCATGTTAATTTCTACGAAAGATTGTGTTCTAGGAAATACTTTTTTAAATTTAATTAACTGACGAGTTTAAAAGACGAAATTGAATCGTCGGGTATACCAACACTTTCCACAGAGGCATATTCTCCTGGTCCAAAATCCCAATAGCGGCCTCCATAATTTATATATTCATAGAATCGCCATGTGCCTGACTTGACCTTAATTGATGATATTTTGTCGTTCAGGTTACCTCCCGCGCTTGGTTGATCAGAAGTAGCGTCAAAGCTTTCTCCCCCAAAGTTAACATGCTCATATACAATTACTTCTGCTGCACTTACTGTCCCGGCTGTTGCAGACATCATAAAAAAGGCCAGCAGTAAAACATACAATGTCTTCCTCACTGCATCGAATATCTCTTTTCCCATACAATACCATACTCCCAAAATTTATGTTTAACACTGTTAAAATATAGGTTTAATACTTTTTTAATTTTTCAATCATTTTTTTACTGGCAGATAGCTTGATATTGTCAAAATTAAATCATTTTTGTGAATCATTTTGTAGGTACCGCAACCAGATTGTGACCTCAAGTTATTGAACAGATATGCACTCAAAGTATAAAATCAAGTACAGTAATCATTAAATGCTACCGTTTTTCGGTTCAAATGCATGAGTCTTATCCTATAGAATCAAGTTTAATTTTGACATGCTTTTAGATCTCAAATTCGGAATGACAACTCGATGATGGAAAATTTCTTTAAAATTTTTATGTATGTAAAAATAAAGGTTAGTTTTGGGAACGAGTTCTTCAATTGTTATTATTCCAGATAAATTGAAAATACAGCTGAGGTTTAATGCTATTGATCTCTTAGTTCATTCTCGTAAGTCCTATGATAAACAATCATTTGGGCTGGAAACTTATATATAACTTTATGACAGTATTCTCAAACACTTATTTAATATAATAACTAGGAGGTGTTTTTAAATGGCAAAAAAATCTACAATAGGCGACAGTCCAAAAGCCGGTGCACCCAGTGGAAAAACACAGACAAAGGTTCCAGCCAGTAAGTCGTCAAAGAAGGAAAAAGCATCCAAGCCAGAAAAGCCAGGAAAGAAAGAAAAGTAATTGGTATAAACCAGTTCGTCAGGCATTAGCTTATCACTTCAGCCGACATCCGGAAAACATGGATTACAATAAAATTTCAGAATCTGTAACATCTTACAAAAAATCATCAATCTTATTATATAACAGATATAAATAAGTAAATAAGCTACTGCCTGAGATTACTCTCCTTAAACAAGATTCTTCGGCTGCTTATGTGCAGGCAGCACAGGCAGCTTCATAGTATTGATCAGAATTGGGCTCTGAATATCCTTTGCCCTCTCGATTACAAGTTCTTTTCCTTTCTGAGTGAGGGCAAAAAGTGGGATTGCAGCTGCAACCTGAACAAGAGGCTTTGCAAGTTCCCTTATGTGCCTGGAAGCACAGCTAATTACGATATCTGAGTTTTCAAGAATTTCCTGAGCTTCTTCCCTGCTTAGTCCCGTAACATGTACGGCAATTATTATCAGGTCAAGACCAAGTTCGGTTTCAAGCTTTCTCAGGTTTTTTGCGGTTTTTGGGTCGGCTACGGTTACTGCGATCCTTCGGTAGCCAAGTTCGGAAGCTTTCCTTACTCCACCTGCCGGATTAATGACTGCGGTTGAGGGATCAAGCACAGTTCCTCCACGCTCTTCAATTCCCTTAATAACCGCATCTATTGGCTCGGTTTCAACCAGACCGGACATCCTGCCTCCAATTCCCTGGACCAGGGACGGATTACCTGAGATAACGGTCCCTGCGCCATCACAGGCGGTTACGGTTGTCTCAAGAGAACTACTGTTGAGACCACTCATCATTACTTCTGAAGCGCCAAAAGCAACAACGGTTGTTTCAAACTCGAGCTTACGATTTTCTGTAAACATTCCTAACTCGCTGATCCTGGACTCCATATTTTTCCGGATTTCCTCCGGAGTCATCTTCTGGACTCCCCGCAGCTTGACAAAAAGTGGGCACCGTTCGACTTCAGGGGCTCCGACTTCCACAACCTTGCCGTCTTTTACGACTACTCTGGCTTTACCCATCATTTCCATTATGTGAGGCATTTTAAACACACCTTCCGGAATTGAAGAAATAGTATTACTTATATTCTGATTCTTGCCTAATTACTCTAACTTTTAATATGGTTATTTTATCTCACAAACAATATGATCGGCAGTGTCACACAAGTTCTATAAATTTGGAATTACTCTCATCCCCTTATTCTTCGCCGCTAGAATAGAATTTTTCGCTTCTTCTGATGCATAACTTTTGCCGAAAAAACTCGGTAATTAAACAAAAAACATAACTTTGTCAACATTCATTAACTCGCAGTCAGTTTTTTTATAGCAGAAGAAGTAAGTTAAGCCAGTTATATCTTACTTAACTTTTGATACAGCTTTTTAGCGCCGAAAGCACTTTAATTCTAGAACGGATTGATTTGCATGGAAACAACAAAAAAATTTACTGGTAAAGCAGATATCTATTCTAAATATCGTCCTCACTATCCGAAGGAATATATTAATTATTTAGTTTCTTACAATAGTTTAACGTCAGATCAAATCGTTGCAGATATAGGTTCAGGTACAGGTGTTTTGACGCAGCAACTACTTATAAATAATTTAAATGTAATTGCAGTTGAGCCAAATGACGATATGAGAAATATTGCAGAAAAGCAATTAAATAGTTACTCTAATTTTGTTTCAATTAATGGTACTGCTGAAAGTACAGGCTTGAAGAGTTATAGCATTGATTTAATTACTGTTGCACAAGCTTTTCACTGGTTCGATAAACTACAATTTAAAAAGGAGTGTATCCGGATATTAAAACCAAATTCGAATGTAGCACTTGTTTGGAATAGTAGGGATTTTTCGAGCAAACTGGTTATCGAGAATGCAGAGATATGTAAAGATCTCTGCCCTTCATTTAAAGGTTTCAGTGGAGGAATAGAGAAGAACTCTGATGTATATAAACAATTTTTTCGCGATGGAAAATATGAATATCATACATTTCGAAATGATCTGGAGTATAATTTAGAGAGTTTCATTGGGCGAAATTTATCAGCTTCTTATGCCCCAAAAAACACTGATTCTAATTATGATGAGTTTGTTGATGCAATAACTAAACTGTTCGTGAAGTATAGTAAAAATAATAAAATAATTTTGCCTAATATAACCCGTAGTTACTTAGGAAAGGTTTAAATTTAGATTTTGAACAAAATGTCCTTTACCTGGCAGTTTTAGACATTTCGTCTTAGTTTACAAAATATATAGATTTGTAAACTAATTACTCAAAATTTAAAGAACTTCTTATGTTATCCTGCAATTCCGGAATTGAAGAAATAGTATTACTTATATCCTGATTCTTGCCTAATTACTCTAACTTTTACTACGGTATTCTATTTTACAAATATCCTGATTCTTGCCTAATTACTCTAACTTTTACTACGGTATTCTATTTTACAAACATGGTTGATATTTTCTCAAGCTGAAGCCATAACTATGTCGATGAAATGGAGTGTGAGAGACATAGGTGAAGATAAGATAGAAGAACGAAGAGCAAAAGAAAAAAGAAAAGAGAAGTCTTAAATAAAAGGGCAGAACTTAAAGCCCTGCTCTTTCAACTATTGTGTCTGCTACTTTTTTTGCGTCTCTGAATGGAAAATCTGCTGGAGTCAGCAATTTTCCTGCTTCTCCTGCAGTAACTTCAAGGTTGCCCGACCTGCATGTAGTATCCGCACCTGCAGGAAATGCAGCAAGCAGTTCTTCAGGGGTATTTATAGGAAACTTTGCATCTTTAAGGCCTGCAACGATCTGCCCGTGAATATCATCTTTTACAGTCATTTTTACTCCTCATATTTTGCTTGTTCCTCAAATTTTTCCGTGTTTTTTATTTATTCTTTGTCTGACATTCTGGTTCTTTGCAGTTTGATTTCCCCGGAGAATTCATTCTACACTCTTTTATTGGCAGGTTATTTATATATACTTAATCGGCACTGAAATGTAGTTAATGCATTCAACTGTATTACTACACCTGAGTTATCTACTCTTAACCAGATAGTTTAACCAGATAGTGCTAAAAAATGGAAAGTTTCGAGGTTGAACGCTGCAAAATTGAAGATCAAAAATACCTGAGTTTAAATAGTCATCTCTGTTTTTTCTTTTCTTTCCATGAGATCGTTCTTTTCAGGTCTCTGCTTTGAGGAATTTTGAAGTGGATAATTTTGAAGTGAAGAATAAATTTCGTTCAGACCCTGAAGTATCTTGAAACCTTTCTCAGTAATCATATAATCTCCCCTTTCGTGCTGTTGTAGAATCAGCCCGCTTTCCATAAGTTTCTGAAGATGGAAGAGCAGATTTCCTCCTCTGAGGCCCGTAAGTTCGGAAAAAGCAGAGAAACTTTTCATTTCGAACGCTACTGCTCTGAGAATTTCCAGACGCTGGGGGTTTGAGACCGGCTCGAGGATCTCACTCATAACTACAGATGTTTTAAGAGCAGAAATATTCGGTTTCTGTTCCTGATTGTTAGTATAAATCCTCATAGAGCGCATAAGGTTTATCTGTTTTATCAGAAGGCTCGATACTTCGGAAAAGCATTTTTCACATTTGTTGTAAGGAGCTTCGCATCTCAGTTCCTCTAGTTTTTTTTGGTTGTCCGATATTGATTTGTCATCTACTCTATTTTTCGTTATAAGACCTGCATTTTGCTGCAGAAGAGCCGTAAATGCAGAAGTACATTTTTGCTTTTCAGGGCATTTTTTTACCATGTTCTGTTCAAGACCGGAATCGATGTCTTCGAAGAGGTGATTGAGAAGAACATTTGAATACTCTTGCCTGGATCTTTCAATAGCAGCTTCTAAACGCAGCCTGCTGGTAAATTCCATCACTTTTTTAATGTCATTGTGCATTTCAGAAAGCTTTTTTCTAATAGCTTTTACTTCCGCCAGCTCCAAGTCATCGGACATTATCAGGGACTCAGGAGAACCGTTCTCACTTTCGCTTTTCATGCTTTTAGATCTTCTTGCCTTGTTTTTAAAGTTTTTGCTACGACTTTTAGAGTCATCAGGCTGTATAAATTCCTTAAAGACAAAAGAAATAGTTAGGGCCTTTTAATGCTGATTTTGGGATATTTGTATCAAGCTCATGAGAAGAGATTACAAAAAATTTGTAATAAATGAGTCATAAAAAATGGATCTATAAAATATGGATTTATAAGAAATGAGTCTACAAGAAATGGATTTATAAGAAATGAGTCTACAAGAAATGGATCTATAAGACATGGATCCGCGAAAAAAATAATATTTTTTGAATTCGTATTACGAAAACTGAAGTATCTTCTACCATGCCCAATTCACTTTCAGTCTCCTGCAAATTATAACCCTATCCTCAACCTAGACCTGGAAATCAACTACGTCTAGAAGATTTTCTATGTTTCTGAAATTGAAGCTATTCATAAAGCTGAAAGACTCTTTGAAGTATTCTTCGTGACCATGAATACTCTGTCTTCTTCATCTGTAGTGAATTTTATGAACCAGTATTCTTTCCCGAAAAGAGGCAGTTTTTCAAATAAGAGAGTTACAAAAACTAAAACTAAAACTAAAAATAAAAATAAAAATAAAAAATTAAAGAAAAGAGTTAAAAAAAGGTGAAGTAAAACAAATGAAAGCGGCATCGAAGCCGTTGTTATTTTTTACTTCAATTCTCGTTTTACTTCAGTTCCTTTGGCTGTTTGTAATCAGGCAGCACAGGTAGAGCCATCGTATTGATCAGAATCGGGCTTTTGATATCCTTTGCTCTCTCTATCACAAGTTCCTTTCCTTTCTGGGTAAGGGCAAAAAGAGGAACTGCAGTTCCCACCTGGGCAAGAGGTTTTACGAGATCTCTTATAGGCTTTGAAGCACAACTGGTCACAATATCTGAATTTTCCACCAGGCTCTGGGCTTCTTCCTTGTTTAAACCTGTGACATGTACGCCAATTACTATCAAATCAAGCCCGAGTTCGGCTTCAAGTTTCCGTAACTCTTTTGCAGTTTCAGCAAAAGCTGCAGTTACTGCAATTTTTTTATACCCGAGTTCTGCTGCCTTCTTAACTCCCGCAATAGGGTCCATTTTTGCAGTTGAAGGGTCAAGCACGATTCCGCCGCGTTCCTGAATCCCGTTTATGATAGCATCAATCGGTTCGGTTTCGACCAGACCGGACATCCTGCCGCCCATGCCCTGAACGAGAGTCGGGTTATTGGAAATTACGGTACCTGCGCCTTCACAGGCTGTTACGGTCGTGTCAAGCAGACCTCTGCTAAGGCCTGTCATCATAACTTCAGATGCTCCAAATCCTACAAAGTCTTCTAGTTCCAGACGGCGTTTGTCAGTAAACATCCCGAAGTCGCTGATCCTGAATTCCATATTCTTCTTGACTTCTTCAGGGGTTATTTTCTTGATCCCACGGACTTTGGCAAAGAGAGGGCACCATTCGACTTCAGGCTCTCCGACTTCGATAACCTTTCCATCTTTTACGACGACTCTTGTTTTTCCAAGCAGTTCCATTATATGAGGCATAGTTCCACCTTTACTGGCTGAGCAAAAAAATGATTGTTAAGAAACTGAAATTAGATAAAAATAACAGTTAAGGTTTGTGACTATCTATATAATAGCTTTTGGTTTCGGGGATTTTTGATTTTATTACAATTTTGCTTGGAAATTGTCAGTTCTTGAATCGCAGTTTGCAAGCCATTTTTTGATATATTGAGTTTAAAGAGTAAAATCTATTTTTTTGAAAGATTACTTTTTGGACTTCAGCTTGCTGATAATAGTCTGAAGTATATTTTTTGAAGCCGGAGGACATCTTGAATCTGGAGAATTATTAGGGGCGGGATAATAGTTTGAGTTTTCATTATCTTCAATCCCATAAAGTTCTTTCAATTTCTTCTCACAAAAGCTAATTATCCTCGGGTCTTCAATAGCTTTTCCTATAGCAAGGGATTGCTTCAAAAATTCAATTGCTTTTCTGGGTTCACCCAGCCTATAGTATGCTAACCCCAGATTTCCAAGGCGATTTCCTTCTCCGCGTCTGTCCCCAATTTCTCTTGAAATTTTTAGTGCTTACCGGTTATTTGGGTATAAGATGAAAAATTACGGTGCAGGGTATGATCTATAATGAAAGGATGATAGAAAACATAAGTGGTATTTTTGTTTGGAAGAAATTAACTAACAAAAAACGAAAGGTTACTATAGCGAAAAAAATCATCTGCTGACAAACATTTTAATTGAATTCTTTTTTATATAACTATCAATATAATACAAAATGGAGGGTGGGAAACAGGTGAGAAGGTAGCAACTACCTTATTTTAGGAACGTGAACTTATCAAAAGAAGTCCACGCGAGATTAAAGAGTATATAACCGGTAGAGGTATCGGTTATCCTGCAAATCGAAAAGACCTTATAAAGTTTGCTGAAGGAAAGCAGTCAGAAAGTGACTTTCTGGATCTTCTGAAGGAAATAACTGAAATAGAGTACAAAATAGAGTACAAAATAGAGTACAAAATAGAGTACAAAATAGAGTACAAAATAGAGTACAAAATAGAGTACAAAATAGAGTACAAAATAGAGTACAATAACCCCTGATGAAGTCACCAGAGAAATTGAACGTCTGGAAAGCCAGCGTACAAGAGAATTCACCAGACCAGAATACTGAACTTACAAATGGCTTTCGTTTAAAAAACTCGTTTAGAGAACATGTTATTTCGTAGAGGATACACCATAAAACTTGGGCAACAGAAACCTGGTCTCTTCGTTGATAAAGCTGTGGCTGGTTAGATAAGTTTTTGTTTAAGATAAGAGTTAAAAGTTCTGATCACGAGGATAATAGTTAGTTACTATAGCTTTTTTCGATAAATGTTATGTTCTAATATGGAGATGGGTTCTAATATGGAGATGGGGGTTGTCATTTGGCTGACAGGGAAAAGATAACTGCAAAACTAAAAGTTGCAGAAGCTGATCAAAGAGATGTCGGAAAAGGAATAGTTAGGGTCGACGATAGTTTCAGGGAAAAGCTGGGCCTCAAGCCCTTTGACGTTGTGGAAATAAGAGGGGGAAAATCGACTTCAGCTCTGGTAGGACGTCCATATCCCAGCGATTCGGGCCTGGATATTATCCGTATGGACGGGCTTATCCGTACCAATGCAAAAACCAGCATAGGGGAGTATGTGGATATTCGCAAGGCCGACTGGAAAGAAGCAAGGAGTGTAACTCTCGCGCCTGTAGCTAAGGGCTTGCAGATCTATGCTCCAAGTGAAACTCTTAAAGCCGTATTCATGAATCGTACGGTTTCTAAGGGAGATTTTATTTCCACCACAAGTTTGAGGCGGTCACGGGAAAGAGAGACTTTTGGAAAAGGAGTTATGTTCGAGGATTTCTTTCAGGACTTTTTTGGTCCAGGTATGGGGCAGTCATTTGGGCTGGGAGAAATAAAGTTACAGGTTGTCTCCACTTCCCCGTCCGGGATAGTAAAGATTACAGATATGACAGAGATTGAACTCTTACCTGAAGCTGCAGAAATAACTCCTGAACAGAATGTTCCCACTGTCATGTATGAGGATCTGGGTGGGGTTAAAGAGGCTATTACCAAAATAAGAGAAATGATAGAGCTACCTTTGAAGCATCCTGAACTTTTTGACAGGCTGGGAATCGATGCTCCAAAAGGAGTACTGCTTTATGGACCGCCTGGAACAGGCAAGACAATGCTTGCAAAAGCAGTTGCAAACGAGACAGATGCTTACTTTATCTCAGTCAATGGTCCGGAAATTATGTCCAAGTATTATGGAGAGTCCGAAAAAGGTATCAGAGACGTCTTCGAAGAAGCAGAGAAAAACGCTCCTGCAATCATTTTCCTTGATGAAATCGATTCCATTGCACCTAAGAGGGCTGAGGTGACTGGAGAGGTCGAAAGAAGAGTAGTTGCTCAACTCCTTTCCCTGATGGATGGGCTTAAAGCTCGCAAGAACGTGATTGTGATAGGGTCAACCAACCGTCCTGAAGCAATTGATATGGCACTTCGTCGCCCTGGTAGATTTGACAGAGAGATTGAGTTAAGGGTTCCGGACACCGAAGGAAGGCTTGAGATTTTCCAGATTCACACAAGAGGTATGCCGCTTGCCGAAAACGTAAATCTTATGGACTTCGCTCAGATAACTTATGGGTTTGTAGGAGCTGACATTGCTGCGCTTTGTCGGGAAGCTGCAATGAGTTCCTTGAGACGGATTCTACCGAAGATTAACCTCAATGAACCTGAAATTCCAAGTGAGATCCTTGACACACTTCGGGTCACAAGGGAAGATTTTGAAAATGCCCTTAAAGATGTCCAGCCGTCTGCTATAAGAGAAATCCTTATCGAGATTCCTAATGTGAGCTGGGAAGATGTAGGTGGTCTGGAGGGTGTAAAACAACTTTTGAAGGAAGCTGTGGAGTGGCCTCTTAAAAGTCCGGAATCGTACAGGGATATAGGAGTTGAGGCTCCCAAAGGAGTGCTTCTATATGGTCCTCCGGGTACTGGAAAGACTCTTCTTGCAAAAGCCATTGCCCATGAGTCTGAAGCTAACTTCATCACCGCAAAAGGAAGCGATCTTCTCTCCAAGTGGTATGGAGAGTCTGAAAAAAGGATTGCCGAGGTTTTTTCACGGGCAAGGCAGGTTGCTCCATCTATTATTTTCCTGGACGAACTCGACTCTCTTGCGCCCATTCGCGGGGCTGCCATAGGTGAGCCACAGGTTACAGCTAGAATCCTGAATCAGCTTCTTTCCGAGATGGATGGGCTTGAGGAACTTAGAGCTGTAGTGGTAATAGGTGCAACCAACCGTCCTGATATCATAGATCCTGCTCTTCTAAGGCCTGGACGTTTTGACGAGTTAATTCTTGTTCCCGTTCCGGATGCGGGAGCTCGCAAGGAAATTTTTAGGGTCCATACCGCAAAAATGTCGCTTGCAGAGGATGTTGATATCGACAAACTCGTTTCTATGACCGATCAGTATACAGGTGCTGATATTGCAGCTGTGTGCAAAAAGGCAGGAAGAGATGCACTTCGCGAAGACCTTCATGCCAAAGAAGTAAAGCAGAAACATTTCCTTCAATCGATTGCTGAAACCGGGCCTTCGGTTACTCCTGATACCATGAAATATTACCAAGCTGTACATAGTGGCCTGAGAAAAAGACAGTCAAAAGAAATAGAGACACCATTTTATATCTGAGTGAGAGACGGGAAGTTTGATCTTCTTTTTTCTTTCTCTTGTATTGTTTTCCTTTATCCTCTCTACTCTTTTATTGGTATTCTTATTTTCCATATGCAGCTGTTGTGATTTATTACGGTAAAATCTCTCTTGTCTAAAAACAATTATTATATACTAGGGCGAAGAATGGTAGTATGGTGTTTTCGAAAATCAATCATCAATTTCCAGAAGCGGAATATATCGCGATTTTTCTCTACTAAGTTCCAGTCAAACCAGCTGGTCTCATTGTTCTGGCAATAAGCATTGTTGTTGCCTTTCTGAGTGCGTCTGACTTCATCTCCCATGCAAATCATCGGAACACCTATAGACAGCAACAGAATTGCAGCGAAATTTTTGATCTGTCTTTCCCGCAAGATTTCTACCTCCGGGCCTTCGGTCTCTCCCTCAACCCCACAGTTCCAGCTCAAATTATTGTCAATTCCATCCCTGTTATTTTCCCCGTTAGCCTCATTGTGTTTGTGGTTATACGAAACAAGGTCATTAAGTGTAAATCCGTCATGGCACGTTACGAAATTAACACAAAGGATATAGAGTCAATCATATTTTACAGAACTTTCGCTACACTGCCTTTTGAAATTTTACTAATTTTAAAATTTTACTAATTTGAGAGTAAAAATTGGTTTTGGAATGGATTCATTAATTAGTCATTACAAGCTTGCCCTTTCTATACTAAGTACTTGTCGTAAAATAAATTAGACAGATTATTAATAAAATTACTTTTCCAATATATGATGAGGATCTTGAAAACGAATAAAATATTATCTAATAAATGTAGGTTTTAAGCAAATCAACTATTTGAACAATATTGTTGAACAAGATCATAAATATATAAAATGAGTAGTGCGTCCAATGTTAGGATTCCAGTCTTTTTTGCATTAATTTGTACCAATTTGAAAATTAAATGTTGCTATCAAGAAGAAAATACCCAAATAAGAATGAAGAACAGCCTTTTTAGGATGCACCTATGCCACAGATTCTCTTAATATGAGATAAAGCTTATTTCAGAAGCTACTTAATTTTTAATTACTGGTAATTCTCAGAATTGTTTTCATGATCATGAGCTTGATTGATTAGTCGAAATACAAGACCTATGAAGCAAATTTCAAGTTTTGGGATCAGCTCATAAATTAAACAGAAGATTTGGTATTAACTCCTGAAAATACCAGAAAAAATAAAAATAGTAATACGCTTAAAAAGATAAAGAAGAAGGCTACGAAAAAGGGGAGGATCAATGCAAGTTACTGCACATTTTAAAAAGAAACTACATATCCTCGTGATGGTAGGCTCAGTTCTTAATATCGTACTCATTGTGAAGTTATATACAATTTCAGGAGATTGGACTCAGTTGGGAGCGGCTGGGGGTTGGCTCGCAGCGTTGATGTACGCATATATAGTTCTAAAAAAATGTCCACATTCAGCAGATACAGAAAATTCTTGAATTTTTCAATTATCCTTGAGACATTTCGAAGTCAATTCACATTCATTGCTCTCCCTTCACAAGCAAAATATTATTGCTTCTCCTTCACAAGCAAAATATTAGGTTTCTCAACCCTTTCAACTCAAACCACTCCTTCTCAACAACGTTTATATGTAGTAAGGATTACAGTACATCTGATTTTTTCGAACGTTTTATATTACTCATTAGATTACTT